>JBHEMF010000071.1:0-7311 GCA_046352665.1 Thermoplasmatota archaeon | reverse complement strand
GGACTGGCGCCGGCTCGCGAACACGATGGTGACGAACGTGAGGAGAGCACCCAACGAAAGGGCCACGAGGAAGGCGCCCCAGCTGGGGCTGAACTCGATGGCGGGGAAGCTGAGGTCGCGCCGCAGGTGCGAGACGATGGCGTTCATGACGGCGATCATGGCGTACGCGAGGCCGAGCCCCAGGAGGGCGCCGATGCCGGCGGCCGCGACGGCGTAGAGCGAGCCCTCGAAGACGGAGAGACGGACGAGGTCGCTGCGCGTGAGGCCGACGGCGCGCGCCATGCCGAGTTCGCTCCGGCGCTCCTCGGCGAGCATCGTGAAGATGTTCAGGATGAGGAGGAGTCCCGTGATGATGCTGAGGCTGCCAGCGAACACGAGGAGGCCCGTGAGCGTCTGCCCCTTCGCGTCGGCCTGGGCGAGGAATTCCCGTTTCAGGGGCTTCGCGACGAGGTTCTGCACCGAGGGCAGCTCCGGATAGGACGCCTTCAGCGCGGCAAGGGTGCGGTTGAGCGTCGCCATCGCCGCGTCCGTGCCGGTCTCGCCCGTCACCTCGTCGCCGGGGTTGCTGAACTTCACGAGGTTCACCTGGCCCTCGCGATGGAAGAGCGCCTGCGCCTCGTCGAGGCGGATGAAGAGCGCGTCGCGGAAGTCGAAGAGGTCGCCCCGGCCGCCGTCCGTCACGGCGACGACGGTGAAGTTCGTCGTGTGCCGCTTCGAGTACTCGTTCAGGCCCGGCACGCGTTCCCTTAGGGGCCCGGACGCCGCGCGCAGCGCCTCGGCGCGCTCCTGCAGGAGGGCCGGGTCATAGACAGGGTAGCCAACGACGGCGACGGCGACGAAGCGCACGTTGGCGGCGGCCTGCGCCTGCACCTTCAAACGCCATTCACCTTGCACGAGGGTCTGGTCGGCGGGCACGGTGACGTTCAGGAAGACGGGCGCCTGCGCTGCCGCGGGCTGCGAGAACGGTGTCGCGTACACGGTGCCGTTGGGCGCGGTGAGGCGGGCGGCGAGCGACGTGACCGGCGGCAGCCCCTGTCCCGGCGCCGGATCCCAGAAGAGGGCCACGGCCAGGAACGTGGCTCCGGGTTCGACGGGAACGTCGTAAACGGGTGCTGCGGCGCCTGGCGGCAGGCCCGGCATGGGGAGCGGGATGTCGGCGCCGGTCGCGGTGCCGTTGAAGGCGAAGATGCGCGGCAGGATCGGGTCCACCGGGAGCGCGTACGAGACCGTGACGCGGTCGCCGGGCTGCAGGTCGAGCAGGGAGGCGAGGTGGGCGGTGGCGATGGCCTGGCCGGGCTGCAGGTCCCGGCCGTCGGTCGCTCCTCCGCTGGGACTGTGGTAGGTGCCGAAGCCGGCGTCGCGTCCCGGCTCGAAGCCGACGAGGGCGAGGTTCGGCTCGAACAGGCCGCTGTCGGGCGCCTCGCCGGCACCTTGCCATATGGCATGCGCCGAGTACGCGTCGAAGCCCTGCCGCACGGCGGCGTCGTTGGCAAGCCGCGCATAGACCGCCTGCGGGAAGTAGGGGTAGCCTTGCAGCGCCACCGACTCGTCCACGTCGCCCAGCGACTGATAGACGTAGGAGCGGATGGCGCCGCGCGCCGAGTCCCCCGCAACAAGGGCTGAGCTGATGATGGCAGTCCCCACCATGAGCCCGGCCACGACGGTGGCGGTCTGCTTGGGGCGGCGCAGGGCGTTGCGTAGTGCCATGCGCCAGAGGATGGGTCGGCGGCGTCCCTCGACGGCGACGGCGGCCGTCGCGGCGGCGGCGAGGAACAGGACGGCGATCGTGAAGAGGTCCATGGGTCAGGTGCGGCGTGGTCAGGTGCGGCGTGGTCAGGTGCGGCGGGACTGCGCCAGCGGCAGGCTGCGGCCCTCGCCGCGCTCGACCTTGCGGATCGCGCCGGACTCCATGTGCACGATGCGGTGGCAGCCGCGCGCGATGGCGGGGTCGTGGGTGACGATCACGTAGGTCTGGCCGTGCTCCTGGTTCAGGCGGTGCAGGAGGTCGATGATGTCCTGGCTGTGCTTGGTGTCGAGGTTCCCGGTGGGCTCGTCGGCCCAGACGATGGCGGGGTCGTTCACCAGGCTCCGGGCCACGGTGACGCGTTGCTGCTGACCCCCCGAGAGCTCGCGCGGCTTGTGGTCCAGGAAGGGCCCCAGGGCAACGCGGCGCAGGGCCTCGGTGGCGCGGCGCTCGGCATCCGGCGGGGCGACACCGGAGACGAGGAGCGGGAGCTCGACGTTCTCCAGGGCAGTGAGGACGGGGAGGAGGTTGAAGGACTGGAAGACGAAGCCCATGCGGCGGCTCCGGAGGCGCGTGCGCTCAAGGTCGCTCATGCGGGCGAGGTCCTTGCCTTCGAGGAGGACCTGGCCGGCGTTCACGTCGTCGAGGCCGGAGAGGCAGTTGAGGAGGGTCGTCTTGCCGCAGCCGCTGGGGCCCATCACGGCCACCATCTCGCCACACCTTACGTCTAGGCTGACGTCGCGCAGCGCCTCGACGCGGAGGCGGCCCGACTCGTACACCTTGCTCACACCGCGCGCGGCGATGATGCCGCCCTCGCGGGGGGGACGTGGAGCGGGGCGGGGGTCCGGCACGGCTCCGCCGAGGTGTCCCGTGACTTGGGCCTGCCGGTAGGGCCTACTTGTAGCCCCAGGCGATGACGTCGAACGTGAAAGCCTCGTTCACTTCGCCGACCTGCCAGACGAGGTGGGCGTGCCACGTGCCGGCGTCAAGCGCCGACACGACTTCGAGGAGGCACGACGACGTTGCGCCGGCGCCCGGCGGCGAGATGCCGCACATGTCGAGGCTGTTGCCCTGGTCGCTGCCGTCCGTGCCGAGGATCTCGCCGTAGCCGTTGAAGAGGCCGTTGTAAGTGGCGTTGTAGTACACGACCAGGTGGTCGGCGCCGGTGGGGACGTCGAAGGGGAAATCGTAGTGGAAGGGCGCGGTAGGATCCGTCGGGGGATCGATGGGGGAGTTGCCGGCGAAGTGCTGGCTCACGACGACACCGTAGGTCCGTGCCGCGGTGGAGTTGCCGCCGCCTGGCGCGCCAGGGGATCCAGGGGCACCTGGAGCGCCGGACGTGCCGCTGCCAGAGGGCCCCTTCGTTGGCTGTGTGCCCGTCGTGGACCCCGAGGTCGGGTGGCCGGTGGCTTTCGCGTCCGTCGTCGGCCGGGCCGCGTCGGTCTTGCCCTGGCCGGACGTTCCGTCGGTAGGGTCCGCGGATTTGCTGGAGCAGCCGGCAAGAAGGAGGACGGCCACGGAAAGGGCCAAGACACCACGCATGCCCGAGCGAGTTTCCCCTGGGCATATAAGTCTTGTAGCGCGGCGCCTTCCTCGCCTTCAGGGATAGTCTCCCTGCTCGACCGTCTCCACCGTGACGTGGTGGTGCACGGTGGCGCCGCTTGCTACCTCCTCGTTCCAGACGCGCAGCGGACCGTCCTGGCTCGGTCGGGGGACGACGTCCTGCACCTTCGTGCTGCCGCCCTCGTAGGTCTGGAACGTCAAGCGTACGTCCACTGCGGAGTCGCCGAGGTTGCGCACCTGCAGGTCGTACGTGGTGGTGACCGTGACGAAGCCGCGGCGCGGACCGTACTCGGGCTTCGCGTCGGGGAACGACGGCTCCGAACGGGTCTGGTGCTCGAGGACCGTCTGCGACTTCACGTCGTCGTTGAAGGCGACCGTGACGTTCCCCTGCTCGCCCTTGCCGAGGGCCTGCAGGGTGTCGGCGCCGATCCAGTCACCGCCAAGATAGACGCGCACGGGGCCTGCGGGCAGGGTCTCGCCCAGCGTGTTGCGGATCTGGTACATCTCGGGGAGGCCGCGCCAGTCTTGCTCGTAGCCGGAGCCGTCGGCGCGGAAGTAGTGGCGCACGACGTCCACCTTGCCCGCCACCATGGGGATGCGCACGGTCTCGCCCAAGGCGAGGGTCACGGTGCCTTCGTAGTGGTACCGGTGCATGGCGCCCAAGGTCTCGGAGCCGCCGACGGGGGGCGCGTACGTCGAGGTGCTGGCCAAGTCCATCGCGCCGCCCATGCCTGCGTACTCGAGGCGCGGCGCGTAGGTCTGCGGCGTGTACACCATGTTGGGGTTGCCGGCGACGAGGTCGAGGGTGACGTTGGCCCAGTCCTGCAGGCCGGTGAGTGTGGCGAAGAACGTCATCGCACCCGTGTCGGGGTCGAGGATGTAGTTGGGGTTCCAGCCGACGCCCTGGGCAAGGTAGGCCACGCGGACGACGTGGTGGCCGGCGGGGGCGGAGACCAGGATGCTCACCGACGTGGAACCCGGTCCGCCGGGGGCGATCGTGCGGCCCGACACCTCGACGGCCGTGATGTGGGCGAAGCGGACGACGGCCGTCCCGTCTTCCTTGGCGAGCATGAGCTGGTCGTCCTCCTGCGCCAGGAACGTGCCGGAGATCGTGGAGCCGTCGTCGGTGCGGACGAGCAGCCGGTCGCCGGGGTGCAGGGCCGGGTCGGCGGAGAGCGAGCTCCGCAATTCACGGACCGCGACGCCGTCCCCGGTCACGGTGAGGCTGTCGAAAATGGTCGTCGTGGGCAGGCTCAGGGTGAGGACCTGGGAGCCGCCCGTGGAGTCGAAGGGGCGGACGAGCGAGATGGCGGCGAGGCCGTTCTGGTAGAGGGAGACGTGGTCCACCTCGTTGGGGTCGCGGGAGAGCGGCGTGCGCGGGATGCCCCAATACGCCGCCAGGGACGCGGACGCAAGGAGCAGGACGATGAGGACGGGAGGCCAGAGCCTGCGGGACATGCCACCGCATGGGCGGATTGCGGCAATGAGGGTATGCACGTGGTTGGGCGGCGACCGAACCTCGGTGGTGAGCGGTTGGCAACGTGTGGGAGGCCTGGGAGGGATTTGCGATTTCGTGTTGGTTGATCGGGCCGCAGCGGATGGGAACCACCGATTGCAGCGATTGCATCCGAAACGTGGGCTTGCGCCGTCCAGCGACGGTGCCACAATCGTTCCGACGACGGCGACCTGCAGTCGAGTTGGCCCTCACGAAACGGCGGCCTGGGAGGAAGCCCAGTGAGTGGAATGGATCGCAAATTTCCGGTACTCCACTCACACCGAGGCCAGAAAATTCACCAATGCAGGACGGCTCGGGAGCTGAAGTGGACGTCGTCGTCGGACTGCTAGGCGCAGCCTGATGGCCGCGCCGCGCCTTGGGAAACCTCGCGGCACTCGGCCTCCCAAGGCTACGAACCGGTCGCTAGCCTGCGTGTAGCAGTTCTACCTCAATCGCTCATCCTCAATATCCTTCCATCCCAGGCCTCCCACACGTTGCAACAAGAATTCAAGGCTTGGCGGTGAGGGCCACTGCTGCGGCCTCGGCTTCTTTCATCACGGCCCCAGCGTCCAGCGAGCGGACTTTCCGTTCGGCCATGAGGACGCGGCCGTGCACGATGGTCGCGGAGACGTCGCGGCCGGTGGCGGCATAGACGAGGTGGCTCACGGCGTCGTGGCGAGGCACCAGGTGGGGTTGGCGGAAGTCGACGAGGACCATGTCGGCCGTGGCGCCGGGCTGGATGCGGCCGAGGTCGGGGCGGCGGAGGGCGTCGGCGGCGTCGCGGGTCGCCATGTCGAGGACCCGCTGCGCGGGCAGGACCGTTGCGTCCCAGCGGTGGTTCTTCTGCACGAGGGCGGCGAACTTCATGGTCTCGAACATGTCGAGGGTGTTGTTGCTTGCCGCACCGTCCGTGCCGAGGCCGACCTTCGCTCCGGCAGCCTGCAATTCGGGGACGGGGGCGACACCGCCGGCGGCGAGCTTGAGGTTCGAGACGGGGCAGTGCGCTACAGCTGCACCTGCCTTCGCGATGGCCTCGACCTCGGCCTTCGTGACCCAGCCGCAGTGGGCAAGCACTGTTCCCGGCCCCACCGCGCCGGCTTCCGCCATGTGCTGCAGCGGCCGCTTGCCATGCCGGGCCAAGACGTCGTACACCTCGGTGCGCGTCTCCGAGCAGTGCGTGTGGAGGGGGACCCCGTTCTCGCGGGCGATGCGCGCCGACTCGGCGAAAGTCACTGGGTGGCAGGTGTACCCGCCATGCGGCGCCGGGCAGGCCTTCACGAGCGGGTCCTTCGCGGTGGCCTTCACGAAGCGCTCGATGGCGGGGAGCTTGGCGTTGGGGACGTCGATGGGGGTCTTGCCGATGTCCACCATGCCTTCGCCGAGCCAGGCGCGGAGCCCCGACGCCCGCACGGCGGGGGCTATGGCGGACTCCTGCCACATGTACATGTCGAGGAAGGACGTGGTGCCGGAGGCGATCATCTCCAGCGTCCCGAGTGCGGCGCCGGCCCGCATCGTCTCCGGTGTGAGGCGCTCCTCGGCGGGCCAGATGCGGTCCTTCAGCCACGCCTCCAGGCGCATGTCGTCGCCGAAGCCGCGCAGGAGTCCCATCGGCAGGTGCGTGTGCAGGTTGACGAGGCCGGGCAGCAGGACCTGGCCGGTGCCGTCGATGGTCTGGTCGGCCTCGCGGCGGCCCTTCACCTCGCCGACGTGTGTGATGCGCTCGTCCTCGACATAGACGTCGCCGTGCAGGACGCGGCGGGAGTCGTCCTGCGTGACGGTGGTGGCGTTGCGGACGAGGAGAGAGGTCATGGCTTCACCCGATGCAAACCGGGGACGCCGTCGAAATCGGGGTCGAAGGAAAGCATGTCGGCCTGGGCGGCCATCGCCACGGCGGCGTGGATGGCGTCGCGCGGCTGCAGGCCCTTTTCCATGAGAGTGAGGGCGCGGTCGACGTGGGCGGCCTGCACGGCAAGGATGCGGAGCTCCGGCAGACCCAGGATCTTCCTACCGTATGCGATCGCAAACGGCATCCCTTGACGGCGCAGGCCCCAGACGACCTCGTCCACCGTGAGCGCCGACGTTGCCGCCCCCGTCGTGCGCGCCTTGCGCAGCGCCCGCACAGCCGCGGTCCGCCGGGCGCCGTCGCCGGCGGCGGCGTAGATGAAGACGTTGGCGTCGATGTAAATCACGGATGGAGCCTGGCCTGGAGGTCTCGCTTCAACTGTGCCGGCGTCATCTTGGTGGCGCGTCCTGGCGGCGCCGTCGCAAGGAAATCCGCCCAGGCCTCGTCCGCGCTGGCGCCGGTCTTCTGCACGTGGGCGTGGCCGCCGTGCCCCGTGAAGACCACGTCGTCGCCGGGCCGGATGCCGAGTGCATCGCGGATAGGCTTGGGGATCACGGCCTGGCCCTTGGGCCCGACCTTGGAACGGATGCCGGAAGTCATACGGACAGGTAGGACCATGGTATGACTTCTTAGTTATACCTTATGCGGGGCGGGCTTGGCTACGCC
>JBHEMF010000070.1:0-7383 GCA_046352665.1 Thermoplasmatota archaeon | reverse complement strand
AGGGTGCGGTGACCGAAGCCGTGCGCGTTTATGTCGAGATGAAACGCGCCGGCGCCGGGCTGAAGTACATGGATGTCGGCGGCGGCCTCGGCATTGATTACGACGGGTCGCAGACGGATTTCGAATCGAGCGTCAACTACACTCTGCAGGAATATGCGAATGACGTCATTTACCACGTCCAGAACGTCTGCGACGAGGTCGGCGTCCCCCACCCGACGATCGTCACCGAGAGCGGCCGCGCCATCGCCGCGTATCACAGCGTGCTCGTGTTCAATGTGCTGGGCGTCTCGGGGATGGGCGAAGCCGACGTGCCGGCGGTCGTCGTCCACGATGCGCGCGTCGAGGAAGTTCACGACCGAGCCATGCGTGCCCTTGGGGAGCTGTGCTGCAAGCCCCCGTGTCAGCTCGAAGGGCGCCCAGGCGTTCACGATGATGTTCCGATCCAATTGCTTGAGGGTCAGTCCGGGCAGGCGCTCCGGCGGGAACATGGACGCGCTGTTCACGAGGACCGTGAGGCGCTTGCCGAGGACCTTGCCGGCGTCCGCCACGAGGCTTGCGCGCTCGCCCGCGTCGGCGAGGTCCGCCTGCACGACGGCCGTCGCCACACCGAGGTTCGCGAGGCTCGCGGCAAGGGCGTCCGCCTCCTTGCGGCTGCCGTGGCAGTGCAGGGCGACGCTGCAGCCGGCGGCGGCAAGGCGGCTCGCCACGGCCGCACCGATGCGCACGCCGGCCCCGGTCACGAGTGCCGCCTGGCCTGCAAGGGGCCGGTCGTCGCTGCGGCTCGCCATCGCCGGGCGCACCGCCTGCGGCTTCAAATCACCGCTCCTGCGAGGATTCCGTCGAGTCCGAGGTCCACGGGCGCCATGGCGAGGCCGCCGGGGTCGCAGAGTGGTGTTCCCGGCATGATCTCGAACGCCGGCTCCAGCTCGAGGAGGCAGGCGGCGAGGTGGCGGCGGTGCGGCAGGTCGCCGTCGAGGACGCGGCCGCCGTGCACGACGAGGTCGAGGTCCAAGGTACGGGGAGCGTGGCGGTCGTCGCTGCGCGTGCGCCCCTCGGCTGCCTCGATGCGGTGCAGGAGCCGCAGGAGCGGCACTGCGGCGAGGCGGGATTCCACCTGCACCATGCCGTTCACGAATTCGGGGTCGCCGGCGCGCACCTTGCCGTCGGGGCCCAGGGGCGGCGTCCGGTAGAAGCGGCTCGCGGCACGGATGGGCGCCGAGGCGTGCAGGCGCCGCAGTCCGCGTTGGATGTGGGGGATGGGGTCGATGCTCGCCCCCACGGCGACGAAGGCACGTGCCGCATGGTTGGGGTGCGGCGCCATCACCCCCTCCGGCGCGCCACCCGCACTGCGACGCTGCGTGCCCCGGAGAGCGCCCCGGGCTTGTCCACGGTGACCTGCACGGCCTGCACGCGCGCGTCCTCCAGCACGAGGCGCGCCACCGAGTCGGCGAGCGCCTCGAGGAGATGGAACCGGGACGCCGCGGCATGGGCCCGTACCCTGTCCTTCACCGCCTTGTAGTCGATGGCCTGCGCCAAGTCGTCCGTCGCTGCCGCCCGCCCCAGGTCGGTCTCCAGCTCGACGTCGATGCGGACGCGCTGCCGGCGGCGGCGTTCCCAGTCGCGTTCGCCGATCACACAGCGCGAGCGGATCCCGCGCAGCAGGATGGCGCCCGCCAGCCGCGGCATGGCTTCCACGGGATGGACCTTCATTCCGGCACCCCGGGGACGGCGTCGGCCTTCGCCGCCATCACGAAGTCGTTGCGCGACAGGCCACCCACGGAATGCGTCGAGAACTCGATGCGGACGTTGCGGTAGCCCGTCACGTGCACGTCGGGATGGTGCTGCTGCGCCTCCGCGAGCCGTGCTACGGCATCCACGAACGCGATGGCCGCCTTGAAGTCCTGGAAACGCAGCTCACGCACGAGTCTCTTGCCTTCGACGCGCCACGCCGGGACTTCGGCGGCGAGGCGCTTGGCCTCGTCGGTGCCGAGGGACGGGCTTCCCTTGGGAAGTTCGCGGCAAGCCTCCTGCGCGAGGGGCACGCCTCGAGGATGGTCCTGAAGGGTGAGGTCTTTGCGGTGGCGGTTTGCCAGGACCGCGACCCGCCCGGTCCGCCCTCGCCGCCCGTCGCTGCACGGGCCTCGACACATGCTCGCTTGCCGCGTCGAGGAAGCGCAGCTCGGCGTGCACCCATTCGTTGGCGTAATCGACGCCCACGCGGCGGTCGATGTGCACCGCCTCCGGCGCCGGACCGTCCACGATGCGGAGGCTGCCCTTCAGCAGGTCCACGCCGTCGTCGGCGCGGGTGACGTGGAACGCCTTGGCGACGAGGGCCGGCCCGGCGAGCCGCGCGTCCCAGCCGTCGAGAGGCTCGGCGGCGCGGACCAGCACGGCCTGCGGGTCGCCGGCGGCGGCGCAGACGACGTTCAGCATCCAGTGGATGCCATAGACGAAATAGACGTACGCGTGCCCCGGCGGCCCCCACATCGACTCGTTGCGCGGCGTGCGTCCCTTCGACGAGTGCGCGGCGAGGTCGTGCGGACCGACGTAGGCCTCGGTCTCCACGATGCGGGCGCGGCGGACGACGCCTGCTACGCGGCGCTCGATCGTCTTGCCGAGAAGTTCCCTGGCCACGACGTCGGCGCCCCGCGCGTAGAAGCGGCGGGGAAGGGCGCGGGCCACGGCGCTGCGAAGGCGCGCCGGCTCTTGGCGGTTCCCGCTGCTCGCGGTGCCGGTGGGTTGCGTGCCAGTCACGTGCCGGGGCGGATGCCGGTGACGCCGCGGTCGTCCGGCAGTCGCGCAAGGACCTGGCCGTCCTCGGGAGAGGCGCCGGGGCCGAAGGTGAGGGCCAGGGTGCCGCGCGCATCACAGATCGGGCACTGGAGTGCCGCGACCGCCATTTCCTCGCCTGGGTCGGAGACGCCCTCCATGCGGTGCAATGCCTGGAGAGACACGTCGCGGGCGTCGGATTCGCGGCGGCACGTGGCGCAGAAGACGCGCCCCCCGGCCCTGGCCGCGAACTGGCCCTTGAAACCCTCACGCTCGTAGCGGGCCACGACGTCGGTGAGGGTCTCCTCGGAGCGCGCCTGGTTGGCGGCGGGGGACGTGCCTTTGGGCATGCCTTGACTTTGGGCGCCCTCGCCTTATTGGCTTTGCTGCGGCGTCGCCGCGTCGCGGTGGTTTCCCTCATCCAGGCGGTGGCCTCAAGCAGCCAGGCTGCCTGGTGGGGCCGTGGGACTTCCCGACGGCCTTCTGGAGGCGGCAACCGAGGCGCGCCTCCGCCGGGCCCTGGACGGCGCCGACGAGAGCCGGCGCATGGCCCTCGGCGACCTCGCCGCCGGCGACTCGGGCGTGATCGAGGCCGTCGTCCGGCAACTCTACCCGCCTCGGCCCTACGACCGCAAGCGCGGCGGCACGGGGCTCCTCGGCAAGGTGACGCTCGCGGACGCCACCGGCGAAGCCACGGTCCTCCTCTGGGACGACGAGACGCGCATCCTGCAGGACGGCCCCTTCCAGCCCGGCGCATGGGTGAGGATCCAGGGGGCGACGGCCCGCGTGGGAAGGAGCGGCATGGAGCTCGCCTTGGGGACGGCCGTGGTGACCCCGATCGAGCCGGAGGCGTTCGCGGCCGCGACGTTGCACGGGACGCTCCTGGGCATCGGCCCGACGCGCGTCGTGGGCGAACCTCCGCGCGAGAGGTTCCAGGCCGACGTCCAGGTGGAATCCGTGGGCGGGACCGCGAACCTCGTGGTCGAGGGCGAGATGGTGCGCGCCCTGCGCCAGGTCCTGCCCGGAGCGCCCGTCACGCTCGAGGACGTCCTGCCGCATCCCCTCCTGGAAGGCTGGTGGCTGGCGGGCCCGGCGTCGCGGCTGGCGCGCGGCTGGGGTTTCGGCGGCCGCAATCCATAAGTGAGCCTCCGCCTCCCCGCCGCCATGGGCAAGAAAGAGGGCGGGCTCCCCGTCGTCCGCATCCAGACCAACCGCGGCAACGTCGATATCGAGCTCTACCAGAAGGACGCCCCGAAGACCGTGGAGAACTTCCTGAAGCTCGCCCGCAACGGCTTCTACGACGGGCTGCACTGGCACCGCGTCATCGGCGACTTCATGGTGCAGGGCGGCTGCCCTCACTCCCGCACGAAGGGCGACCGCCGCGCCGGCACCGGCGGCCCCGGCTACCAGTTCGCCGACGAGATCAAGGGCAACCCGCGCCGCCACGGCGCCAAGGTGCTCTCCATGGCCAACGCCGGCCCGAACACGAACGGCAGCCAGTTCTTCATCACGCACTCGCCGCAGCCGCACCTGGACGGCAAGCACACCGTCTTCGGCCACGTGGTCGAGGGCGAGTCCATCGTGGACCAGATCCGGCAGTGGGACGACATCGCGAAGGTCAGCGTCGTCGAGGGAGCGTAGCGGCGATGCCCACTTGGCGAGTGCACGTGAAGGCCGCCGACGCCGCAGCCATGGACACGTTCAAGAACGAGGTCTCCCGCTTCAAGAAGCTCTACTCGCACGGCGGCACCGAGGCCATCTTCGAGTTGCCCGAGAACAACGAGAAGGGCGCCGACGAGATCGTGGCCGAGGCCAAGAAGCTCGGCTTCGAGGCGAAGAAGGAGAAGTACGTGGACCCCTTGGACGCAGTCGAGGGAACCGCCGCCGACTTCTGGTGATATTGGTTCCGCTCGTGGCCGGTGCGGCTGCATGGCCTTATGTCGGCCTTGCCCGTAGGCCGTCCCGCCGTGATGCCCGCCTCCCGCACAGCCGCACTGCTTGCCCTCGTCCTCCTGGCCGGATGCATGGAGACGCTCCCCGACGCCACGGCGGCGCCGGAGCCGACGCTGCACCTGCGAACCAGCATGGGCAACATCACCATCGGGCTGTACGAGCAGATGGTGCCCTACACGGTGGACCACGTGGAGCGGCTCGTGCGTTCGCACGCCTACGACGGCACCACCTTCAACCGCATCGTGAAGGGCTACGACATCCAGGGCGGTGACCTCGCCACCGCCGGCCGCGCCGCCGCCACCGAGAAGGTCCTGGACGAGTTCCACCCGGCCCTGCGGCATGACCGGCCGGGCATGGTGAGCATGGCGACGAGCGGCCCCGACTCCGGCACGTCGCAGTTCTTCATCACGACGGCCGCAGTCCCGAGCTACGACGACCGGTACAGCGTCTTCGGCCACGTCGTGGACGGCATGGACGTCGTGCGCTCGATCGAGGCGCTCCCCATCAACGGCACGACGTATGGCGCGCCCCTGCAGCCTGTCCGCCTCCTGTCGGCCTCGGTCGAGCCGGCCGGTGCCTTCACGCCGACCCGCGGCGTCCGCCTGCAGGCCGTCACGGCGGACAAGCTCACGTCCTCAGGGCACGAGGTGCGCTTCGCGACCATCGTCACCAACACGGGCAACGCGAACGACACCTTCGCGCTCGCAGCCGCTCCACCCTCGGGCTGGAACGCCACGTTCGGGAACCCCCGCGTCGCCCTGCCGGCTGGCCGGTCGTGGGTGATGGTGGTCGCGGTGACGCCGCCCGAAGCGGCCACGGGTGCCGTCTCCTTCGACGTCGTCGCGCACAGCGAATCGGACCCCGCCACACAGGGCCGGCTCACACTCACCGTACGCATCGGCGCACTGGGCGACGCTCCGGCGGCCGGACAGCGCATCCAGGTTGAATACACGGGCCTCCTCGTGGACGGCCGGGTCTTCGACACGACGCGCGAGGCCGTAGGCAGGGACGCCGGCTTCACGAAGATGTCGAGCCTCTACCACCGCGCTACCTACGCGCCGTACAACTACACGGTGGGCGACGGCGTCGTGGCGGGCTTCGACGCGCTCGTGCAAGGCACCCGCGTCGGCGAGACGACGGTCGCATTCGTGCCGGCGGTGCGGGGCTACACGGACAAGGCGCTCAACGACGACCTCCTGTACAAGCGCGACCTCTACTTCGAGGTCAGCGTCCTCCCGTAGTCTTGCGACGAGGTCGGCGCGCAGGTGTGCCAAAGGGTTCCGCAGTCCGACGACGGCTTGAGCCACGGAACCCGCGGAAGCCACGGAACCGCTTGTGCACCTGTTCAACGGTCCACGTGTTCGTGACAAATGCTAGCAAGAGGTTCCTGCAGTCCGACGACGTCGTCCACGACTTCGACCGGACCCGCCACCAATTCTTGGCCCGGGATTTCCAGGACGGCGGGCACACCGTGGCCGGGCGGAGCCGGTCCGGCGGGGTGCGGCAGCCGAACCGCCGTGCGAAAGCGAGGCGGGAGGCGGGCGCCGTCCCCGAACCGAAGGAACCACCGATTGCACCGATTGCACCGAACGACTCGGTGAAATCGGAGAAATCGCCGCCGACTTGCTTCCAGATTCTTCCTGCGGCGTCCTCCCCCGCGGCCCCGCATCCGCACGGCACCTACTGCGGTGGCGCGCGCTCGGCTTGCCACGCCCTCGCCTCGCCCCGGCGGGGAAGACGCCCATGCGCAGCAAATCTGCTTCGCAAAATCAGGGCCAGTCGCCGCGCGTCGTCGCCGTCGTCGGAACGATGGCGGCCCTGCCGCCGGACGGCGCAAGCCGACATCGTCCAATCAGTGTTCGGCCCGAGCGCTTCGAACCTTCCCATTTTCCAGTCTTCCTCCTTTCCCAAGTCGCCCACACGACGGCCGGCCGTCTCCGTGTCGGCGGAACGGACGTGGCCCTGTCGCCGGCCGGGAGAGGTCCGCGCATCGCAAATCCCCAACCAATCCCAGGCCTCCCACACGCAGCCGCGCTGTCCGTCGTGCCCAGTTCTCAGCCCTGGAAGTCCCGTTCCATGTGCGACGACCAGACCGCGAAGCCCTCCTCGCAGGCCTGCCTGGTCTCGAGGTGGGCAAGGAATGCGAGGTTCTCGGGGGCGTCGTCGGAGAGGTCGAGGCCCTCGTGGCAGAACATGCAGGTGTCGGGCGCCATGGGCACTGATGCACGCCTGCGGCCTTGAGCTCAGGCAAGAACGCACGGAAAGGTCGGCCTACTCATAGGCGCAGATGACATACACGTGCAGTGCCGCGCCGCCCGAGATGTTGGAGGAGTTCTGGAACACGACGGTCCAGGAAGTCCACTGACCGCCGCTTCCGACTTCGTTGCCGGTGTTGTCCGAGGGGAACGTGGCCAGAAGGATGGCTTTGCCCTGCTGGTTGGCCTGGTTGTAGACGACCTGGCCGCCGCCGCCCGTCGGCACCTTGCCGTTGGCGCAGGCTTGGGTCAACGTGTTCACGGCGCCGGAACTGGAGTCCATCGTGACGGAGGCGCCATACGAGATCGAGGCGCCGAGGAGGCCAGTCTGGCCGCGGTCGCCGGTGCGCGCGAACTGCAGTTTCACGACGTCGTTGTTGGCAAACGAGCCGCTGCTCGTCACGTA
>JBHEMF010000069.1:0-7413 GCA_046352665.1 Thermoplasmatota archaeon | reverse complement strand
CCGGTAAGATGACGGGCGAGCCATTGATTGTCCACAGATTCCACAGATTGCACAGATTCCGCAGCCCTCGTCGGTTCGGTTTCATCGGTTTCATCGGTGGTTCGGTCGTCGTGGATTCGGCCGCCACTTGGGCCCCCGCCATCGCGCTCGCTTCGCTCGCCGCTCGGCTTGCCACGCCCACGCGCGGCCCCGCCTTGCTGGCGGGCCGGCGCTCGCCCCGGGAGGCGCCCCACGGCATCGAATCCATCTTGAGGGCCAAGTGCCAGAAGCCGCCGGCGGGGGACTGCGGGGCCCTGGTGAAGGACGTCAAACCGAAACGTGGTTCGGCGTCTTCGGCGTGCTCGGCGGTTTTTCTTATGCCCTGCTACCGTCAACCCGAATGCTATGGCCCGTACAGCCGTCGCGGCAGAGTATCGTGCATCTCCCACGCCATCTTCTCCGTCATCTCGCCGTTCTGCAGCAATCCGAGTGTCCGCTTGGGCACCGTGTCGCACGGCAGCACGACGTTGGGCCGCGTGGGCTCGTCGATGTAGTCCGTCTCCAGGAGGAACCTCGAGCCTTTCTGCAGGGCCGCTCGCAGGTTGCTGCGGCCACAGATGATGCTCGGCACGAGGCCGCTCGTCTCCTCGGGTGTCACGAGCGGGCCGCAGTAGTGCTTCACGACGCGGTCGCGGGCGAGGCCGGCCTTGTCCGCCATGGCGGCGAATTCGGCCATGGTGGCAGGTGTCGCGTGCTCGGTGTGCAGCATGACGGGTACCCCGACGTCGCGGGCGCGGCCCATGCCGTAGGCGAGAAGTTCGTTGTTGTGCTCCTGCACCTCCGCCGGCACGTCGAAGTGGGCCCGCCCGATCTCCCCAATGCAGACGGCCTTGCCCTCCTCGCAGAATCGGGCTGCGATGTCGAAGCAGGCGCGACCGAACGCCGTCGCCTCTGCCCATCCCTTCGACTCGGCAATCCGCATCGGCTCCAACGGGTACGGGCCGAGGACGGTGTGGACCTTGCAGCCGGTCTCCTCCCGGATCTTTCGCCCGAACGCGACGTGGTCTTGGCAACTGGCCTCGAACGCCTCCACCGTGGCCGGGTACGAAGGCAGCCGGACGTGCGCGATGCTCGTCCCCCCCGCCGCCATGAACTCCCGCACCGCGGCGAGCCCCTTCCACCCGTCCGGCTTGCAATGGAAATGGTTGTCGTGGATGGGGACTGCGGCCACGACGGGCGGAAGCGCGCCGGGGCAATACCCTTGCGCCAGCCTTTTTGGCGGGTCGCCCTTGGCTGTCCCGTGCGCGCCGTCGCGGCCATGTCGTTTTTCCTCCTCGCATTCCCCGCGGCCTCGGCCACTCCGCCCGCAGTGGCCATCGCCGTGGACTCCGACCCGACACCGCTGCCGCTAGGCGAGGAGCGCGCGTTCCAGGTGGACGTGACCTTCACGTGCGGCACACCGCCCGACCCCACGACGCACGTCGATCTCGACCTTGCGTCCGGGAACTACTTCAACATGAGCGCCGACCGCATCCACTGGGTCCACTCGGGCGCCGACTGCGCGCAGGCCGGCGGCACCTTGCACGACCACGCCACGGGGACCGTCCGCCTCGTGCGCGCCATGCCCCCCTTCCAGGAACTCAGTTTCAGGATCCTCGCTTCGCTCGGCGACGGCGATGCCACGTGGACCGCCGACGCCGAGGACCTGCGCGTGGTGCCCGACGCGTGGCTTTCCGTGGGCGCCGTCCTCGGCACGCCGGCGAACGTCACGAAGGGCGGCGGCACGCTGCGCCAGGACGCGGTCTGGACCGTGACAAACCACGGCACGGGCGCCTTCCACGCCGACGTCCGCGTCGATTCGAAGCCGCCGTGGCTCGACCTCGATGTGCCGGACGCAATCGATTCCAACGACGCCGAGAGCGGTGCCACGGCGACCTTCACGATGCGCGCCACGATGCCCGCGTCCTGCCCCGCGGCGTCGGCCGTCGTCGTCCTCGAGTTCGCGGCGCGCTCGCCCGACGCCAGGAGCCATGCTTCCTCCAACCCCAAGGTGCAAGGTGTGGTGCCTTGCGCTCCAGCCAAGGCGCGGGGGACCCCGGCGGTGGAGCCAGGCCTCCTGGCGGTGGCGCTCCTGGCGGCGCGCGGGATGGCATCGCGCGGCCCGGCGCGACAACAAAAACGCTAAAGGAACGCCCACTTTGGAACACGCCATGCCCCGCCGTGCGGCCGCCATCGCCTTCGTGGCCGTGCTGGCACTTGCTCCCACCCTCGCTCCGGCGTCGGCTGACACGTTCGGACCCGTCCTGCGCATGCTGAGCTACGACCCCGTGGCCGGCGACTACACGATGATCGTCCGCATCGACCGGTTCACCCTCGTCCCCGCGGCGCAAGGGGACCGCGACGGCCAGGGCCACCTTCTTTACCTCCTGAACGGGCAACCCTGCGCCGGGCTCTGCGCAGGCGGCCAGGACTTCGCGACCACGTCCACCCACTTCACCTACCACCGCCTCGTCACGGGCGACAACGTGACCGTGGAGCTGCGCAGCAACTCCGGCAAGCCCCTATCGCCGCCAGTCCGCGTCACCGCCATCGTCGCCGCCGCAGGCTCGCGCTGCGTCGAGCCGGTCGAGGGTGGATGCGCCCGCTGGGCCAGTTTCGGGCCTCTGCTTGCCGTGGCGAGCGGCATCCCGAACGCCGGCGACTACACGCTGGCCCTGCGAGTGGACCGCTTCACGCTCCTGCCCCCCGGCCCCGGCCCCGCCGAGGACGTGGACACAGGCTTCGTGGTCTATACGTACAACGGCGCGCCTTGCATCGACAGCTGTGCCAACGGGGCAGCTGCTGCGACCACCGCCACGACGTTCACCTTCCACGCCGTACGGCTCGGCGACCGCATCGGCGCAGAGCTCCTGCGCCCTGACGGCTCCCACCTCGAACCGCGCACGGCGGTGAGCCTCACCGTGGCCCGCCCGCAGCTCAAGTACACCTCGGGGGTCGCCCAGGAAGGCAACTACACGATGCGGCTGAACGTCACGGGCTTCACGCTCGCCGCCCCCGGCACACCCCCGAACGCCGGCACCGGCCACATCCTCTACCTCGTGAAGGCCAAAGGGAGCGCCGAGTTCGTGCCGGCCCCCTGCGCCGCCGCCGAGACTGCCGCCTCCTCCTTCCCGTTCTGCGGACTCGAGCCGGGCGACCAAGTGAAGGCGCGGCTCGTCGATGCGCGCGGCAATGCGCTCTCCCCGCCGGTGGAAACGTACCCGCTGGACGTCCGCAAGGTGCCGAAGGAGGGCTTCCTATCGCCCGCCATCGGCCCGGCGCTGGCCTTCCTGCTCGTGGCGCTCGCCGCCGTCCGGCGCCGATAGCCGGCCCGCGCCGCAAACGCTAACCCGCCCATCCGGGTGGCCGCCGCCATGAAAGCCCTCGCGTTCCTGCCGTTGCTGGCCCTGGTCCTTGCAGGCTGCGGCTCGGCACCCCCGTCCGCCGTGACCCCGCCCATGGAGGACGGCAAGTACGTGATCCACATCACGACCGGCAGCATGTTCCAGCCGGCCCACGCCGCGGTGCCGTTGAACTCGACGGTGGTCTGGGTCTCCGACGGCGGTCCAACGCACGACGTCACGGACGCAAGCGGCGGCTGGTCCAGCGACGACACGCTCGGCAGCAAGATGGCGCAGGGCCAACGCTACGAGCACACCTTCACCACGAAGGGGCTCGTGAGCTACTACTGCAAGATCCACAAATCGACCGGCATGGTCGCCGACATCCAAGTGGGTTAGTTGGCACCGGGCCGCACGAGCGGGTCGGTTGCCGCCGGGGCGCCCGTAGCCTCCAGGGCCGCGAACTCCGCGAGGCGGGAGCGGATGGGGGCGAGGTCGCCGCCAACCCGCGTGTGCACCGCCTGGGCGAGGACGTCGAGGTCGTAGCCGCCGTCGCGACGGGCCGCAACGATGGCTGCGTCCTGGATGGGGTTCCATTCGCGGCGGACGCGTTCGGCGAAACGGCCGCGCCGGAAGGCCTGCGCGTCCTGGTCGCGGCTGGCGGGGTCGCGCACGCGCACGTCGTCCATCGTGCTTGCAACCTGGCCGCCCTTTTTCAACCCCGTGCGCCTCGACACGCCCGTGCCGTCCCCGGCCCCGTCCCCGCCACGCCAGGCGGCGCCTTTGCCCGCGCCGAAACGGTACGTGCCGGACGACATGGAACGGCGCGTCATGGCGAAGTGGGAGGCCGAGGGCACGTTCCGCCGCCAGGTGGCCGCTGGCCGCGAGGCGTACGAGGCGGACCCGGCGCGGAAGTTCGTCTTCCTGGAGGGCCCGCCTACCGCCAACGGTCTGCCGCATCCGGGCCACGTCCTCACACGGACGATGAAGGACGCGGTGAACCGCTACCACGCGATGCAAGGCAAGTGGGTGCCCCGGAAGGCCGGCTGGGACTGCCACGGCCTCCCCGTCGAGATCGAGGTGCAGAAGGAGCTCGGCCTCACCCGCGTCGAGGACATCGGCACGAAGATCTCCATGGCGGAGTTCAACAAGCGCTGCCGCGACTCCGTCTTCCGTTACAAGGGCGACTGGGAGGCGATGTCGCGGCGCGTGGGGTTCTGGCTCGACTACGACCACCCCTACGTCACGATGGACGACGCCTACATCGAGTCCGTCTGGTGGAGCTTGAAGCGCCTGTTTGCGCAAGGCCTCCTCACGAAGTCGCACAAGGTCGTGCCCTACTGCCCGCAGACGGGGACGAGCTACTCCAGCCACGAGGTCGCCCTCGGGTACAAGGACGTGATGGACACCTCGGTGTACGTGAAGTTCCCGCTCGTGGGCGAAGCCGGGCGGGTCTCCATCCTCTCCTGGACCACGACGCCGTGGACGCTGCCGGGCAACGTCGCCCTCGCAGTCGGTGCCGACATCGACTACGTGCAGGTGAAGGTGAGGAAGGCCTCCGACAAGGCGCACGCCCGCGATGGGGAGTCGTTCATCCTCGCGAAGGCGCTCGTGAAGAAGGCGCTCCGCAACGAGGTCGAGGTGGTGGCCGAGATGAAGGGGCGCGACCTCGTCGGGAAGCGGTACACGCCGCTCTTCCCCGGCGCCGTGGACGCCGCGGGGAGCGCCAAGGCCTGGGTCGTGGTCGCCGCCGAATTCGTCACCGTCGAGGACGGCACCGGCGTCGTGCACACGGCCGTCATGTACGGCGAGGACGACTACCAACTCGGCATGAAGGAGGGGCTGCCCGCCCGCCACAGCGTCGGCCTCGACGGCAATTTCCTGCCCCACGTGCCCGGCGGTGTCGCGGGCAAGTACGTGAAGGCACCTGAAACCGAGCAAGCCATCCTGAGCTACCTCGCCAAGGGCGACCTCCTGTACCGCGAGGAGAAGTACGAGCACTCCTACCCGCACTGCTGGCGCACGGGCCACCCTCTCCTCTACTACGCCATGGACTCGTGGTACATCCGCATGTCCACGCTGCGCGACCAGCTCCTCGCCAACAACGCGCACGTGAACTGGGTGCCGGAGACCATCCAGGAGGGGCGCATGGGCGATTGGCTCCGGAACGTGAAGGACTGGGCCTTCAGCCGCAGCCGCTTCTGGGGCACACCTCTTCCTATCTGGGTCTGCACGGCCTGCAAGGCGCAGACCTGCATCGGCTCCAAGGCCGAGCTCGCCGCCGCGGGCATCGACGCCCCCGAGCTGCACCGGCCCTACGTGGACCAGCCCATCGACTGCCCCCGGTGCAAGGGCAGGAAGACGGCGCAGCGGGAGCCGTACGTCATCGACGTCTGGTACGATTCGGGGGCCGCCCAATTCGCGCAATGGAACACGACCAGCCTCGACGACGAGGATCTCGCCGAGCAGTGGCCGATCGACTTCATCGCGGAAGGCCTCGACCAGACGCGCGGCTGGTTCTACTCCCTTCTTGCGTCCGCGACGGCCCTCGGCCAGGCCCCCGACGCGAAGAAGGCGGGGCTGTTCCAGGGGCCAGCGTACCGGAACTGTGTCGTGAACGGCCTCATCCTCGCCGAGGACGGCCGGAAGATGTCGAAGTCGTTGCGGAACTATGTGCCGCCGGACCAGGTCTTCGCCAACCAAGGCGCCGACGCCACCCGCTGGTACCTCCTCTCCGCCACGGCGCCGTGGCAGGACAAGCGCTTCTACGAGGAGGCCGTCCGGGACACGTTCGGGAAATTCTTCTCGACGCTCTGGAACACGTTCCTCTTCCACCACCAATACGCGAAGCTCGACCATTGGACGCCGGCGCAGGCAAGCGGTCCCGCGGCCTGGTCGGACCTCGACCGCTGGCTCCTTTCCCGGCTGCACGCTGCCGTCGCGGAGGCCCGTTTCGAGGCCGACCGGTACCACCTGCACAAGGCCACGCGGGCGATCGAGGCGTTCGTCGTGGACGACCTCTCGAACTGGTGGGTGCGCCGCAGCCGCGACCGGTTCTGGGGCGAGGCCGCAAGCCCCGACAAAGCGAGCGCCCACAGCGCGCTCTGGACCGCCCTCCACACCGTCTGCCGCCTCGCCGCCCCCTTCGCCCCGTTCATGGTCGAGGTCATCTGGAGCCACGTCCGCGGCCCCGCCGACCCCGACTCGGTGCACCTTGCCTCGCTTCCCCAAGGCGGGGCCCGCGAGGACGGCCTCGAGCGCGAGATGGCCGTCGTCCGGGCACTTGCCGAAGCCGGCCGGGCACTCCGCAGCAAGGTGGACATCCCGACGCGCCACCCACTGGGCCGCGCCGTCCTCGTGGGCTCGGCCCTCGGCCGCTTCGCTCCCATCCTGCAGGACGAGCTCAACGTCAAGTCCCTGGAGTCGGCGCACGACGCCAAGTCCATCAAGTCCTTCGTGGCGAAGCCCAACCGCGCGGCACTCGGCAAGGCGTTCAAGAGACTCGCCGGAGCCGTCGCCGACGCCGTGGACGGGCTGGACGGCGACCACGCGCACGGCCTCCTCGCGTCCGGCGGAACGATCGGCGTGAACGTGGGCGGCACCGAGCACGAGCTCACCGCCGAACACATCACCTTCGAGGAGAAGGACCGCCCCGGCTGGGCCACCACCCAGGTCGAAGGCGTCCTCTTGGCCCTGCACATCGTCCGCGACGAAGGTCTCCTCGCCGAAGCCCTCACCCGCGAGGTCATCCGCCGCATCCAGGACACGCGCCGCGAGCTCGACCTGCCCTTGGACGAGGAGATCGACGTCGTCCTCGCGACGGGCCCCGAGGAGGAGGCGAAGCTCAGCCACTTCCTGCACGTGCTCAAGGCGGAGGTGCGCGGCCGCAAGGTCACGTTCGGCAAGGCGACCGGGGCGAGGGAGTGGGACATCGACGGCGCGAAGGTCGCCGCGACGGTGACGCCGACGGGGAGGAAGGTGACGGACTGTGAATGAGTGGACGAGTGGATGCGTGAATGTCGCCCGCCCATCCCTGCCTCCCCTCGTTCACCCG
>JBHEMF010000068.1:0-7446 GCA_046352665.1 Thermoplasmatota archaeon | reverse complement strand
CCTCCGTGTTCCAGCAGTTCGACCTCTCCACGGCCAAGGACGACGTGAAGATCGAGGACTCCGTCGACCTGGACCAGGAGGTGCGCACCTTCGTCGACCGCTTCCTGGCCGCCACCCGCGCCGAGAGCGAGGTGGTCGACCGCCTCACCACCGTCCGCATGCCGCGCACGTTCTGGAAACGCCTCGGCGGCGTGCACACCTACACCACGGACCCGGAGACGTTCGAGGAGAGGGACGGCGAGGTCGAGCTGCTGAGCCTGGGCTCAAGGTTCGTCCAAGGAGCGATGGGCATCCTGCAGGAGGAATCCAGCGTCGGCCAGGTGCGCACCGCGGAGGTGGACGTCCCCACGACGGTGCTCTACTACCGCTACTTCATCGAGACCATCCGCAGCGAGACGGAGGCGTTCCTCACCGTGCAGGTGCGCGAGGACGGCACCATCGAGTCGGTCACCGAGGACTTGGCGGAGATCCCCGACGGCGAGGCGGTCGATGCCCCCACCGCCCTCACGCCGCAGCAGTGGGAAGACCTGGCGGAGAAGGCGCGCTTCGAGGTCGGCACCCTGCTGCTGCCCATCATGCAGTCCAAGCGCGAGGAGGCGCAGGCGGAGGTGACGTTCGGCGACATGCCAGTCGTCGCGGCCGACCGGTCGCAGCTCGGGCAAGTCCTGCAGAACCTCGTCGCCAACGCCGTGAAGTTCCGTGGCAAAGGCACGCCGCACGTCCGCGTCGAGGGCATCCGCGAAGGGCCCGCGTGGCACTTCACGGTCGCCGACGACGGCATCGGCATCGACATGGCGCACGCGACCCGGCTGTTCCAGATCTTCCAGCGCCTGCACCCCCGCGACCGCTACCCCGGCTCCGGCCTAGGCCTTGCCATCTGCCAGCGCATCGTGGAACGGCACGGCGGCCGCATCTGGGTCGAGTCCCGCCCCGGCCAGGGGGCAAGGTTCCTGTTCACGCTCCCAGCCAGCCCCGGCCCGGCCGCCGCAGCGGGGCCCCGCAGCCGCGCCACCCCCGCCTGACGAGGCGGCCGCTGGCGCAAGCCCTTTACGGTCGAGTCCAATGGTTGGAACCCCGGCGGGCTGCGCGCCTGCGGGGCTACGGTGTCCAAGATGGTCCGCGTCGACGAGGTCAACCTGCAGATCCTGAAGCTCCTGCAATCCAACGGCCGCATGAGCCTCACCGACCTCGCCTCGCACGTGGGGCGCTCGGAGTCCACCGTGCGGGAACGCGTCACGGCCCTGGAACTGGGGGGCCTCCTGCAGGGCTACGAGGCAAAGGTGGACTGGAGCAAGGCGGGGCTCCCCGCCCACGCCGTGATCCGGGCAAGCTGCGACTTCAACAAGATCACCGAGGTCGCGAAGGCCCTCACGGCCCTGCCGCACTGCACGCGCGCCTTGGTCCTCACGGGCCCCAAGCCCATCCTTGCCATCCTGCGCGTCCGCGACGTGCAGCACCTGCACTCGATCCTGCGCGAGTCCATCGCCGTCGCCCACCTCACGGACGTCGAGGCCGACATCGCGCTGGAGTCCCTTGTCGATCAGCGGCCGCCCGTCCCCACGATGGGCTTCCCGCAGGCGCCCGACCTCCTGACCTCGAACTGAGCCGTGGCGGATTCCGGATTCGTCGTCGGCAGCGATAGTGCCGCGGCCACACGTCGTCTGGCGTTCACAAAACCGACCAGTCGACTGCCGAGCCGCAGGGCCACGCCAGTCCGACGGCGGCGGGCCCTCATGGCTTGGCGCGGCGAAGCCGCCCTTCGAAGCGGGCAATACTGGGAAGGATGTGGGAGGCTTGGGAACCAGGGAAGACTGGAAAACGGGATTCCTCGTTTCCAGTCTTCCTCGGTTCTCACGGCCTCCCACACCGTGGCGGCTGGGGCCAAACGGCATGGCCGGGCAGGTGGTCGTCCAGGACGATTGTAGGCGCGGCGAAGCCGCCCTTCGAGGTCGATCTCAATCTGATGGCGGCGGCTTTTCGGGGCCACGCGGCCCTCGCCTCTGCGTTGGCGGTACTCCGCATTCGGCTCGCCAAGCCCTCGCCCACGGCGCTCGCTCCGCTCCGGCGTTGGGCTCGCCCCGCGTGGCTGCAAGATCGATCACATTTCGCGTCGTCCGTTCGGTCATGGAAGTCGACGCCGTCGCCGGACTGCAGGAACCGGTTGCTATTCGTCGTGTAGCGGGTGGGTCCGCGTTTCCGTGCGTTCCGTGGTTTCCGTGGCCGTCAGGGCGAGTCGAGGCCAGGGTTGGCTGCGCTCAGACGTTCACGACGGCCTTCACTTCCGGCACGCGCTCCTTCAGGATGCGCTCGATGCCGGCCTGGAGGGTGAGGGTGCTCATGCCGCAGCCCTGGCAGGCGCCGTGCATGCGGAGCTGGACCACACCCGTGTCCTCGCTGAAGTCGATGAGCTCGGCGTCGCCGCCGTCGAACTGCAGGGCCGGGCGGATCTCGTCCAGCGCCGACTGTAGCTGCACGATCATCTCTTCCTTCGTCATCGGAGATGGATGCCCCCTTCCGGATTCATAAGGCTTGGCCACGAAGCAGTCGGGGGGCGTCCCGGCCAATATCTCCTCCGCCTCGAGGTTCAGCCTGCTGCTCGCAGGCTAGCGCCCGGTTCCTGCGCCGACGGCATTGCGACGAGCGAACCCGCTTCCATTTGGCATGACATACGTGATGGCGGGCGCGCCGTGGCTCGGCGCAGCCGCCCGGCGGCCGGGCGCGACCCTCGCTTTGCTCGGGCCGACCCCCCGAGCCCGCTGCACAGTCAAGGAACGACGTGAAAAGCGACTAGAACAGGACTTCGGCCCGGGGGGTCGGCCGCGCGCAGCGCGGGCCGCGCCGAAGGCGCGGCGAGGAGGCCGACGGCGCGTCGAGCGATGGAATCGCGAGACGAGCCCAAAGGCCGACCGACCCGCCGTACGGCTAGGGGGTGCGGGGGAGCGCAGCGTCCCCCGCCTTCCCGTTCCTGAAAAACGGGTTCGAGGCCGTCAGGCCGAGAATCCATTTTTCAGCAGCGACGCCGCCGCCTTGAAGCTCGCATCCATGAACGGCTGCGGCCAGACGCCCATGACGACGACGAGGATGGCGCAGATGACGACGGCCATCGTGGTGCCTGATGGGGCGTCGAGGCGGCCGGGCTCGCCCTCCTCCACGACCATGGCGCGGATGAGGCGGAGGTAGTAGTACAGGCTGATCGCACTGCCCACCACGGCCACCACGGCGAGCCAGACGAGCCAGCCCATGCCGGCGCTGGCGCTTGCGTCGATTGCGGACGAGAAGAGCACGAACTTGCTTGCGAAGCCGCCGAGGGGGGGAAGCCCGGCCATGGAGAGCAGGAACAGGGTCATGCAGAACGCGAAGAGCGGGCTGCGGCGGCCGAGGCCTTTCCAGCCGTCGATGGTGTCGGGGATGCCGGCCCAGAGGAGAGCGCCCACCACGACGAAGGCGCCGAGCTTCATGGCGGCGTTGGTGAGGAGGTGGAAGATGCCGCCCCCGATCGCGTACGTCCCGGCCGGGTAATCGACGTCGGGGCCCGAGCTTCCCACCGCGACCGCGATGAGGACGTAGCCGGCCTGGGCGATGGAAGAGTAGGCAAGCATGCGGCGGATCGAGGTCTGCTGCAACGCGACGAGGTTGCCAAAGAGGATGGAGGCGGCCGCGATGGCGGCGACGGCGAGCTGCCAGTTGGCCTTCACACCCACGAGGCCGACCACGAAGACGTTGAAGACCGCCACGAAGCCCATCGCCTTGCTGCCGGCGGCGAGGAGTCCGGCCACGGGTGCGGGGGCGCCGGCGTACACGTCGGGGGCCCAGGCGTGGAACGGCACGCTGGAGATCTTGAAGCCGAGGCCGGCGAGGAGCAGCACGATGGGGATGAGGCTCACGGCGTCGAAGCCTGCCGGGAGGACGGTCTTCGCGAGGGCCGGGATGCTCGTGGTGCCGGCGATGCCATAGACCAGGCTCACGGCGAAGAGGAGAAGGCCGCTGGAGATGGCGCCGATCGTGAAGTACTTGAGGCCCGCCTCGGCGCCGGCTGCGTCGCGGCGGAAGCCGGCGAGGATGTAGCTCGACATGGAGGCCATCTCGATGCCGAGGACGAGGGTCACGAGCTCCTGCGCCGACGCCACGACCATCATGCCGAGGGTGGCGAACATGATGAGGCTGCAGAACTCGCCCCAGTCCTCCTCGGCCTTGCCCTTGAGGGGCCGCCCGACGCCGAGGACGGCCACGAAGGCGACGGCGAGGAAGAGGACCTTGAACAGTTGGCTTGCGTACGTGATCGTGAGCACGCCGCCGAGGTCTGCGCCTTGGTACAGCAGGCTGAAGTTGATAGGCCCAAGGTGGATTCCCGAAATCCCTAGGACGAAGTAGAGGTACAGTACCAGAAGGCCGAAGGCGCCAAGGACAAGGCCGCCGATGGTGGCGCCGACCGAAGGCTTCCTGGTTCCCCTTGGCATGACCAGGAACAGGCCGGCGGCCGCGGCGACTGCTCCGATGGCCGGAAATGCCATGCCAAGCTCGATGTCCACTTTGGGGATCGGGATCGTGAATTGGAGTTTGAACAGGCTGCCGAGCGCCATGAGGAGGGCGCCACCGAGGCCGATCAAGGTGAACTGGCGCATGCCGGCGCGGTCCGTGTCCCATAGCGCCAGGAGCGGAGCGATGAGGGCGAAGAGGCAGACGACGAGCTCCGGCATGAGGCTCTGCCACTGCAGGCCCAGGAAGACGTCGCTCATGCGCCCACCTTCGCGTCGGTCCACTTTACGCAGCGAACGGTCCACTGACCACACTGAAGCCACTGAATGCTAGATTTCACTTTGTTCACCGCACACCCGACCTGCGCCGCCGTTTCGAAGCGGTGAACACGATGAAGCGGGTTCAGTGCGCTCAGTGGGTTCAGTGGACCGCAGGGCGATGCGATCAAGGTGCCACCCCCGCCAGCACACCCATGGTGCGGAGGGACTCGATGCCCCAGTGGTCGTACTGGCCCATGAGGAGGCCGGGGAGGATGCCGAAGAGGAGGGCAAGACCGATGAGGGCCGCGATACCCCACTGCTCGGTGCGCGCCACGTCATGCATGTGGCCCCAATCGACCTCGGGGTGGTGGCGCTCGGGGCCGTGGTAGGCGCGCTGCACGGCCCAGAGGTAGTAGCCGGCCGTCACAAGGATGCTCCAGATGGGGATGAGGAGGAGCCAGCCGTACGCCGACCAGACGCCGGCGAAGATGGTGAACTCGGCCCAGAAGCCCATGAGGCCGGGGAGGCCGAGGCTGGCAAGGAAGAGCGTCATCGTGAGGCCAGTGAGCTTCGGCACGCGGGCCGCAATGCCGCCGAGGCGGGAGATGAGGCGGGTGCCCGTCGAGTGCTGCAGGGATCCTGCGGCCATGAACATGCCCGCCGAGATGATGCCGTGCGCCACGTTCATGAAGGCGGCGCCCGCGAAGCCGAGCGGGGTGAGGGTCGCGAGGGCGAGGGTGACCATGCCCATGTGCGACACGGAGGAGTACGCGATGAGCGACTTCATGTCGTCCTGTGCCAGGCAGAGGAAGGCGCCGTACAGCACGGAAATCGTGCCGAGGGCGAAGAAGACCCATTGGTACGACCAGTCGAAGGCGAGCGCGTGGATGCCGGCCCAGCCGAGGAGGTCGGCGTGGTTCATGGCCGTAAACGCCTGCGGCAGGATAGGCAGCGCGATGCGCATGATGCCGTAGGAGCCCATCTTGAGCAACACGCCGGCGAGGATCACGGAGCCCGCCGTGGGCGCCTGCACGTGGGCGTCGGGGAGCCACGTGTGGAACGGCGCCGAGGGCATCTTCACGAGGAAGCCCACGGCGAGGGCCGCGAACGCCGCAAGGAGGAACACCGTGACGGGTGTCCCCGAGTAGGCGGCCATCAGCGTGGGGATGCTGAACGAGTTCACACCAGCGCCGAAGTAGAGCGCCATGAAGCCGAGCAGCATGACGAGCGAGGCCGTGCCCGTGTAGAGGAAGAACTTGGCGCTTGCGTACTTCCGGTTCGGCCCGCCCCAGATGCCGATGATCAGGTACATCGGGATGAGGCCGCCCTCGAAGAAGATGTAGAACAGGAACAGGTCGAGGCTCGTGAAGACCCCGATCACGGTCGCGTCGAGGAGGACGATGAGGGTGAAGAAGAGCCGCGGCCGGGAGCCTTCGCGCCAGGAGTAGAGGATGACGAGCGGGGTGAGGACGGCCGTGAGCCACGCGAGGCTCGCGGAGAGGCCATCGACGCCAAACTCCAGCCGGCTGCCGATGGCCTGGATCCACGGCCAGTCGGTGTGGAAGTGGTAGCCGGCGCCGAAGGAGCCCGTGCCCATGCCGACCTTCCAGAGCATGAACGTCGTCGTGGCGACGGCGGGGGCGCTGGCGAGGAGGGCCACAAGGCGGCTGTTGCGGTCGTTGGCGAGGAACGTAGCGAGGGCGCCAACGAGTGTGAGGCCCAGGGTGACTGGGATGAGGAGCTCGTCCACGATCACGCCGCCCACCTCCAGTTGAGCCAGAGCATGGTGGCGACGAGGCCGAGAAGGAGGAAGACGCCCACGGCGATGGAGGACATGTACGTGGAGAGGCGGCCGTCCTGCCAGCGGCGGGCGCGCGAGCCGGTGTTGTCGGTGGTGTTGGCGATACCGTTCACGGCGCCATCGACGCCGTGGCGGTCGAACCAGGCGGCGACCTTGGCGACCCCGTATCCGACGTAGTTGCCAAGCGGCTCGTAGATTGCTTCGGTCACGAAGTAGCGCCGGTAGAGGACGCGGCGCCAGCCGTGCGCAGGGTCGGCCAGTTCACTCGCCGGGAGCCCCTTGCCGTAGCGGGCGCGGGCGAACAGGATGCCGGCGACGGCGACGGCGAGGCTCACGTACGTGAGGGGACTCGTGAGGATGTGCGTGAGGATGGTGGCGCCGGACTCGACGTCGGCCTCCCCAAGGTCGGTGGAGTACGGGTAGTGGATGAGGTGCGCAAACCCGCTGCCGGCCACGAGCCAGAGGCCGGAGAGGGCGGCGGCCACGGCGAGGACGAGGAGCGGCACCGTCATGGGCTTCGGGGACTCGTGCGCGTGCTCGGCGTGCTCCGTGCGGGGCTCGGCGAAGAATGCGAGGTACATCATGCGGAACATGTAGAACGCCGTGAGGAGGGCGGTGAGGATGCCGAGGACCCAGAGGACCGTGAAGACCGGTTGGATGTGGCCGGACTCGAAGGCGGTGGCGAGGACCTCGTCCTTCGACCAGAAACCGGACAGTGGGATGATGCCGGCGATGGCGAGCGACCCGATCAGCATGGTGAGGTGGGTCGTCGGCATGCGCTTGCGGAGGCCGCCCATCTCGCGCAGGTCCTGGTTGGTGGCCGCGATCACCCGCACGTCCACGTGCACCGACACCGATCCGCCGACGCGCCGCACCTCGCCCTCCTGCAGCACGCGCAACAGCTGCGCC
>JBHEMF010000067.1:0-7449 GCA_046352665.1 Thermoplasmatota archaeon | reverse complement strand
GGCTGACACAGAAGGAGCAGCGCGAGGTGCTGGTCCGGTTCCGCGACGGCACGCACAACGTCCTGGTCGCGACCTCGGTGGCCGAAGAGGGGCTCGACATCCCCGACACGGACCTCGTCGTCTTCTTCGAGCCCATCCCGAGCGAGATCCGCTCCATCCAGCGCCGCGGCCGCACCGGGCGGCAGAGCGCCGGCCGGGTCGTGGTCCTCATGACGAAGGGGACGCAGGACGAGGCCGCGCACTGGTCCGCGCGCCGCAAGGAGGCGCAGATGGTGCGCGAGCTGCACACCCTGCGCGCTACCCTTGGCGCCCGCGAGACGCCGCGCACGAGCACCCGCCCGAGCGGCACCGCGGTGCCCGCCGCGGCCTCGGCGCCGCCCCTCACCGGCGTGCAGACGGGCCAGGCGACCCTCCTCGACGTTCCGACGCCGCGCGCCGTCGCCGAGGCGCCGCTGGGCCCCGGCCCGCGCATCATCTTCGACCTGCGCGAGCAGCAAGGCGCCGTCGTGCGCCACCTGCACGAGCTGGGCGCCCAACTCGAAGGACGGCAGCTCGACATCGGCGACTTCATCCTCTCCGACCGAGTGGCCGTGGAGCGCAAGAGCTGCGCCGACTTCGTCGATTCCCTCGTGGACGGCCGCCTCTTCGAGCAGCTCCGCGCCCTGCACGCCTACCCTCGCCCGTTCCTCGTCCTCGAGGGCGAGTCGCTGCACGGCCACCGCAACGTCTCCGTCGAGGCCATCATGGGAGCGCTCGCCGCCGTCACCGTGGACCACGGCATCCCCGTGCTGCAGGTGCGCGAGCCGCTGGACACGGCGCGCTTTGCCTACGCCGTCGCCAAGCGCGAGCAGACGAAGGAGCAGCGCAAGCTCGCCGTGCGTCCCGTGAAGCCGACGATGACGGATGCGGAGCGCCAGGCCTACCTCCTGGCCGGCCTTCCTGGCGTATCGGACACGCTCGCCGAGCGCCTCCTCGACCGCTTCGGCTCCGTCGCCGCAGCGCTCGCCGCGCCCGTGACGGAGCTTGCCGAGGTGGAAGGCGTCGGCCCGCAGAAGGCAAGCGAGGTCCGGCGCATCCTCGACCTCGCGTGGCGCCCCCGCCGGCGCGATTAGGGCGGAAAGACCGGGCAACCCGGGACGGGTGGCGCGGAATCTCCTGGTTGCGGCGTTGCCCGCAGCCGTCTGCTTTTCGGAGCCGTGCGCGCAGCCAGGTCCGCGCCGGGTGAGGCCCACGTCAGCCGCGTCCCAGGCGAAGGAGTCAAGAACCATGCTTCCGTCGCCGCGCCCGGCCCGGGTCCTGCCCGGCCCCTCCCAGATAGGAGAGCAGCCGCAGACCGAGAGGCGCCACGCGCCCCCTCGCGAGCGGTCCCGCCCCACCCGTCCCACCAGAGAGGAGCGCCCCCACAGGGGAGAAACCGCCATGGCCACCCGTATCCAGAACATCACGAGCGGACTCGACATGCTGATGGAGGACACGAGCGTCCCCCGCAACATCCGCCGCGCCGCCGAACAGATCAAAGCGCTCCTGAACGAGAACGACAAGCCGATGGACGTCCGCAAGGCGAAGGCCATCAGCACCCTGGACGACATGGCCAACGACCCCAACATCCCGCTGCACGGCCGGACCTTGGTGTGGAACATCATGTCGCAACTCGAAACGCTCGCGTAGCGAGCCGATTCGAGTTCGACCGACTGCGACGAAGGCCGTACGACAAGCCAGTTGGAGACGCTCGCATGGCGGGCCGGTTCTCGACCGGCTCGACCGGTCCTTCGGACGGACCCTCCGTTGCAAGGGTAGAAACGGCCAGGCGTCCCAAGCAGGGTCGGCCACGCCGCCATCCAGGGTTTCGGGAGACGCCCACCTGGGCTCCGCGCAGCAGGTGAGGCCCAACGGGCCATCGGGGAGGCCGGCAATCGACCGCCTGGGCGGCGTGACCTATGCCGAGGCGACCGTCATGCGGCGGCCCTTGTAGCGGCCGTGCTCGACCTCGTCCATCACGGCGACCGCGTAGTCCTCCGCCGAGATGGCGCTTGCCCCCTTGCCGTCCTTCAGGAGCTGGTCGGCGCCGACCCGGTACGCGCCGCTGCGGGAACCGGGTGTCAGCATCGCAGGCGGGCTCACGAAGGTCCAATCGACCCCTTTGCCTTCGGCACGGTACACCGCCAACGCTTCGCGGTGCGCGTTGCCGATCCATTTCCAGTTCTCGGGGAAGGCCGGCGTGTCCACGAGGGCGAGGCCGGGCGCCACCTCGAGCGACCCAGCACCGCCCACCACGACGAGCCGGCGCACGCCCGTCGTGCGCGCGGCGGCCAAGAGGTTGCGCGCGACTTCGGAGAGCATCCGCACGTCGCCGGCAGGGGGGGCCACGGCGCTCACTGCGGCGTGGTGGCCGCGCAGCAGCCGCGCAACGGCCGCCGCGTCCGTCACGTCGCCGGCCTCGGGCCGTACGAGGGGGCTTCGCGCCGGAAAGGGGTGGCGCTGGATCGCAGTGACGGCATGGCCGCGCGCCACGGCCTCGGCGAGGATGCGGCTCCCTACCATGCCGCCAGCCCCGAAGAGCGCGATGCGCAGGGGACGCCGCGCCTGGCCTGCCTGCGGTGCCGCTCGCGACGGACCGGCGGGGCCGGATGCGGGCGGAGTCTTGCTGCGGCGCGTCACGGCGGTCCGCCGCGCCGGCGGCTTCCTTCGCGGTGCCGGCACCTTGCTGGCGCTCCTCTTTGTCCGTGCCTTGCTGGCTGGGCGGCGCGCAGGCTTGGCGCGTTTGGCGGGGCGGCTCTTCGTCTTGCGCGTCCGGCGGCGCGTGGGGGCCATGGCCGGGGCAACGACCAGCCCGCGATAAGGGCCGCTACGGCGGCGTCATGCGCCGTGGGGGATGGCGTCGCCCTCGCCCTGGAATTGGCGGCGGGGCGGGTGCTGGGAGCGGAGTTCCAGGAGGAGCGACGGGTCCGTGTACTGGAACGAGGGGCACTGGCAGCCCGGCGCCTTGCAGGGCCCCATGCCCATGTCGAAGTGGCCCTCGCGGCGGGCGCCCTTCAGGGGGTGGTCGCACGACATCCGCTGGCAGAGCGGGTTCTCTTGCGGGAACAAGCGCACGTGTGAGATGAGGCAGGCATGCGCCAAAGGGCTTTCCCAGGCATTCCCCGGGAAGGGCGCACCGGACGCCACGGATGCCACGGCAACCGCTACGTCGTGCGCGAAGTGGGCCGCCCCAACGGAACGGGCGGCGCGACGAGGACGGGATTGGGCAGGAAATCCGCGTCGCGGTGCCCGCACGGCAGCGTCTCCTTGGCCTCGAGCCAGCGCGCCGCGCGGTCGTTGTCGCCCGTCTCGGCGACGGTCTTGCAGCGGAGGCATAGGAAGCGCAGCATCGAGATGGAAGCGCCAGACCCAGGAGGGCATTTCATGTTTGTTGCAGGGGACCCAAACGACATTCGGGGCGGGCCGTGGCCGTGCGCCGGGCGGGCTGGACCGTGCCGCACACTTTACAGGCCAGGCCCCTCTGCGGCGCCGTGCCGAGGAAAGGCAAGGCCCCCGATGCGCTCCTGAAGACGCTCCTGGCCGGCAACGAGCGCTACGTCGCCTCCGAGTGGGACCCCGCCGACCGGGGGCTTGCGACACCGCCCGCCCTGCGCCTCGCCGTCGTGGCCTGCATGGACACGCGCCACAACGTGGAGAAGGTCCTCGGCTTGAAGCACGGCGACGCCAAGGTGATCCGCAACGCCGGCAACCTTCTCGACGACGGCACCTTGCGCTCCCTCGTCGTCGCCGTCCACCTCCTCGGGGTCCGCGCCGTCGCCATCCTCGGCCACACGAAGTGCGGCATGACGCTCGTCGGCCACGGCGAGTTCCGCATCGCGCACAGCATCGCGGACACGACGGACGTCCCGCTGCACGAGGCGATGCGGCCCGACTTCCAGCGCTGGCTCGGCGGCTTCGCCGACGCCGAGGAGAACGTGCGACGCAGCGCCCAGCTCGTGCGCAGCCACCCCATCATGCCGAAGGGCATGGAGGTGCTGGGCCTCATCTACGACAACGAGACGGGCGCCGTGCGGGCCGTGGACCTGGATGGCGCGACGCGTGGGAAGGGCCGCGCCAAGCAGGCGTGACGCATGCCGGCGCCTGGCCCACCGTCTCGCTCTTATACCCCACCTTCGTCGCCCGCCAAGCCGGCCTCTTTTGGCTGCCTGGAACCGCGTGTCCAGGCCACCGGGGATGCCGTGCGAATGTCGCAGGAGTCACAAACATGGCAACAGGTGTCGAACGCAAGTCGAACCCTGTGCTCGTGGAGCTCATCGGCCAGCTGAAGACGGCGGGCCGCGAGAACGCAGCTCCCTTGTGGCGAGACATCGCTTCCCGCTTGGAGAAGCCGTCCCGCAACTGGGCACAGGTGAACGTGAGCAAGCTGGAGGAGAACGTGGCCGCCGGCGAGCACGCCGTCATCCCGGGCAAGCTCCTGGGCGACGGCGAGGTCTCCAAGGCCTTCACCGTCATCGCGTTCAGCGCCTCGGCCTCCGCCAAGGCCAAGATCGCCAAGGCCGGCGGCAAGGTCCTCACCTTCCCCGAGGGAGTCAAATCCTTCCCCAAAGGCCAGAACTGCAGGATCATCGGGTGAACAAGATGGCTGACACGACCACCCAATCCGAACCCAAGCCGACGCAGCCCGAGCACGCCAAGCCGGAGCACAAGCCCGCCAAGCCCGCGAAGGCGGACAAGGCCGGCCCCGTCGGCCGCAAGCCTGCCTCGGACGACAAGCCGCGCCGCGAGCCGAAGCCGACGTCCAAGAACGCCGTCACCGTGATCGACGCCACCGGCCTCGTCCTCGGCCGCATGGCCACCCACGCCGCCAAGCGCGCCCTCGAGGGCGACGACGTCCACATCGTGAACGCGGAGAAGGCCATCATCGTTGGCTCCTCCAAGCGCGCCATCCAGGAGCACTACCTCTTCAAGCGCCAGGTCGGCACCTCGCGCAAGGGGCCGTTCTTCCCGCGCGAGCCGCACCTGCTCGTGAAGCGCACCTGCCGCGGCATGATCAACTACCAGAGTGCCCGCGGCCGCGCCGCCTACAAGCGCATCAAGGCGCACCTCGGCGTCCCCAAGGAACTCGCCAACACGAAGGCCCTCCCCGTCGAGGCCGCCCAGCGCGCCGCGCGCACCTACCTCACCGTCGCCGAGCTCTCCACCTGGCTCGGCCGGCCCACCAAGGAGGCCTAGGCATGGCCAAGAAGGTCGTGAACACCTCCGGCAAGCGCAAGACCGCGGTCGCCCGCGCCGCCGTCGCGAAGGGCAACGGCAAGGTCCGCATCAACAAGGTGCCTCTCGAGATCTACGACCCGCCGCTTGCGCGCCTCAAGATCCAGGAGCCCCTCTTCATCGCCGGCAAGAAGGCGGAGAAGCTCGACATCGCCGTCTCCGTGCAAGGCGGCGGCGTGTACGGCCAGGCCGACGCGGTCCGCACCGCAATCGCCCGCGGCATCATCGAGTACACCGAGGACTCCGAGCTGAAGGAGCAGTTCATCGCCTACGACCGCACGCTGCTTGTGAACGACACCCGCGTCAAGGAGTCCAAGAAGCCCCTTGGCCGCGGTGCCCGCAAGAAGCGCCAGAAGTCGTACCGGTGACCCCATGATCATCCCCGTCCGCTGCTTCACCTGCGGTCGTGTCGTGGGCTCCTCCTACGACGTCTATCAGCAGGCGCTCGCCAAAGGCAAGAAGCCGAAGGAGGCCCTCGACGCGACGGGCCTCGTGCGATTCTGCTGCCGGCGCATGATCATCAGCCACGTGGACCTCATCAAGGAAGCCGCACCTTACGAGTGACGGTGAAAGGTCCCGCGAGCGCAGCGAGCGGGTGCTTGACGGTGAAAGGTCCGCGAGCGTAGCGACCGGGTGCTTTCACCGTCCGGCAATGCTTTCGCTCTCGAAAGAGCGAATGCTTTGCGAGATGCACCGTCCTGCAAGGCTTTCGCTCTCGCAAGAGCGAATGCTTTGCGATCCTTAGGCCGTAGGCCGAAATGGTTCCGCCTGGAGGATCAGCCTGCCGGGCGTGCTGAGCGGTAGCGCCTCGCGCGGGACGTTCGGTGCGCCTCACTTATCCAGGTGGCGAGCCCTCGGTTGGGGTCATTCCCAACCACGGCCGGGCTCTTATATGGGTCGAGGGCCGATGCGCTTGCCATGCAGATTCGGTATCCGCTCATGATCGCCACGGCCATACTCATCCTCGGCTCCGGCGCGTTCCTGCTGCCGCGCGCCGAAGCGCAGGTCGGCACGTCATCGCTCTCCGGGATGGTCTGCGCGCAGGACGCCTATCCCTACATGACGCAATACCAGTCCGGATGCGGCGGAGACCCACTGCCGGGCGTGACGGTCCATCTCACGAAGGCGGGGGCACTTGGCACCGCCGTGGGCAGCGTGGACAAGACCGCCACGACGGATGCGAAGGGGGCCTACTCCTTCCAGCAGATCCCGGACGGCAACTACACCCTGGAGGCGACCCGCGCCCACTTCGCCACGGCCAACGTCCCCCTGACCGTGAACGGCGGCACCTCGCAGGACGTCGGCATGCAGGGCGAGGCCCTGAAGCAGACCGGCAAGGTCATCGGGCCCAAAGGAAAAGCCGTAGCCGACGCCCTCGTCCGCATCTGCTGCGCCCCGAACGAATACACGGACCCGTCGGCCCGCACCGGCGCCGACGGCACCTTCACGGTCGCCACGACGGCGGGCTACCGGAACGTGGGGGTGAGCGACGCCGCGGGCTTCCAGGAATACAACGACCGTCGCCTCGTGGACGGCACCGCCATCACGGTCAGCCTTGTGGCTTTGCCCCCGCCGGACGCGTTCATCACCGGCACCGTGCGCGACCAGGACGGCAACGCGCTCGCCGGCATCCGCATCGAGGCGAGCAACTACGGCGGCTGCTGCCCCCGCCCCATGATGGCGGCGGACGACGCCGGTGGCGGGACCGCCTCGTCGTACCCGGTCCCCCCCGACTACTACGGCGGCAGCAACCACACGACGACGGACGCCTCCGGCCACTACCGCGTGGGCGTGTACTCGGGCTCCGTGAACCTCAACGTGAACCAGGAGGGCTACGCCTCGCTGTACCAGACGGTCGAGGTCCAGAAGGGCGACACCGTGAAGCATGACATCCCGCTCATGAAATTCCCCGACAAGACGGCGCGCGTCGAGGGCCAGGTCACCAACGCCGACGGGAAGGGCCTCGGCGACGTGAGCGTCTCGATCCGCTCGCCGCGGTTCGGCATCTCCGAATGCAGCGACAACGGCGGCGGGCCCGTGATCTATTACGGGGCACCCGCCGAGGCGAAGCCCGCGATGGTGGCGGAAGACTTCGGCGAGTTCGGCAAGGCAGCCGGGGTTCCTTCCGTCCTCTTGCGCGTGGGCGCGGTGGAGCCGGCGAAATACGAGGCGGCGATGAAGTCCGGAGCGGTCCTCCCC
>JBHEMF010000066.1:0-7512 GCA_046352665.1 Thermoplasmatota archaeon | reverse complement strand
CCCAGGTACGTGCATGCCTTGTCGAGCGAGAAGTGCGCGCTCTGGGCGTGGACCACTTCCCGGCCGCCCCTCCTGCGGTGCGCCAGGAGCACGCCCGTGAAGTTGGCCTCTGACCCGCCCGTGAGGAACGCGCCGCGCGCGGCCGCCGGCGCGTGGAGCATCGCGACGGTGCAGGGCATCCCCGGCATCTACACGCTGCACGTGCAGGCCACCGCCGGCTCCGCCTCCGCAAGCCTCGCAGTACCCTGGACCGTGACACCGCCCACCGACACCGGCTCCTCCGGCCTCGTCGTGGTGGACGCCACTGGCCTCGACCACCTGCGGGCCGGTGTCGCGGCCAACGTGACCCTCACCGCCAAGGACACGGCCGGCATGCCCTTCGGCCACACCGACATCGTCTTCGACGTCATCGGTCCGGCGCCCGGCGCCACGGGGCCGGGACTGCTCCTGCGCACCAAACTGCACGCCCATGACGGCGGCGTCTATCGCCTCGGCTTCACGCCGCAATCGAGCGGCAACTACTCGATCCTGCTCACGCCGACACCCCTCGAGGCGCGCACCATCGTCCTCGCAAGCTACACCCTCACCGCAACCGTCGCGGCAGCAGCGCCTGCACCCCTGCCCGAAGCGCCGGCCCCCGCCGGAACGCACGCCTCGCCCGCCGCCGGTGCCGTCGGTCTCCTGCTCGTGTTGGCCGTGGCACTCGGCCGCAAGCCGCGGACGCAAGCCTAGCCCGCGCCCTGTCGCGACACCGCAGAAGCGCTGCCCAACACTTATCTACGGGATGGCCTCACCCGAACCGACGCCTGGTCCGTCTTGGACCCTGTCGTTGAAAGATGACCCCCGCCGCAAGGCGGGGCAATGGAGACTGAAACCATGGCAATGTTCGTCCGTTTTGAGACCCCCAAGGAACTGGGGACGCAGATCTACGAGGCCGTCGAGAAGGCCCGCAGCACCGGCAAGGTCGCCAAGGGCGCCAACGAGGTCACGAAGCAGGTGGAGCGCGGCGTCGCGAAGTTCGTCGTGATGGCCGAGGACGTCTCCCCCGAGGAGATCCTCGCCCACCTGCCGCTCCTCTGCGAGGAGAAGGGCATCCCGTACGGCTACGTCCCGTCGAAGGCCGAGCTCGGCAACGCAGCCGGCCTCGCCGTCGGCACCGCCGCCATCGCTATCGTCGATGCCGGCACCGCCGCGGAGTCCATCGAGGACGCCGCGAAGAAGACCGGCGCCCTGAAGACGGCCGCCTAAGGAGGTGCCCCACATGGCTGACGACAAGCCCAAGAAGGCCCCGAAGGAAGAGAAGGCGAAGGGCGCGGAGAAGGGCGAGAAGGGCGACGCGCCCACGCCGGCCGCACCCGCGACCCCGCAGCCCGGCGACACCGACGCGTTCCCCAGCGAAGTCGTCGAGGTCGTCTCGCGCGGCGGCATGACGGGCGAAGTGACCCTCGTGAAGGTCCGCGTCCTGGCCGGCCGCGACAAGGGCCGCATCATCGCGCGCAACGTGATGGGCCCCATCCAGGTCGGCGACACGCTCATGCTGCGCGAGACGGAGCGCGAGGCGCGCACGATCGGCGCTGGCGGGAGGAAGAAGACATGAACTGCACGTTCTGCGGCTCCCCCATCGAGGCCGGCACCGGCAAGATGTACATCCGCCGCGACGCCACCGTGTTCCACTTCTGCAGCTCCAAGTGCCAGCACAACCAGGTCGATTTGGGCCGCGTGAACCGGCACGTCCGCTGGACGCAGGCCGCCGAGGAACACAAGGGCGAGCGCGTGCAAGGCAACGTCCGCGCCGGAGCCGGTGCGGCCGCCAAGCCCAAGGCCACGAAGGCCGCGGCCCCGACTGCAGCCAAGGCCCCCAAGAAGGAAGCCAAGGCGCCGGCGAAGTAGCACTGATTCTCCACCTTTCTCCCTTACCCCTTTCTGTTTCTAGCGCGCGCGTCGCAAGCCGATCCGCAGATTTCGCAGATTACGCAGATGCGAAGCGTTCGGTCATCCAAAACGACCCCCGCGCCGTGCGCGACATGTCGCGGTCCGCGCGTTGGCGTGATTCGGGGTGACGCCGTTTGGCTCGTATGCTCGTGCGCTCCAGGCATTGGTTCACGGCTTCCTTGTCGCGGGGGTCCAAGGAAGCATTCGCGTTCACTCACCTCCTCGCTTCGGAGGTCGTTGCACTCGTAGTGGAGCCCACGAGCATACGAGGGGTCTCCATCGCCTCGACTGTCCCGTGTTTTCCGTGTCGCCTCACGTGGAACGCGGTTCTGCAGTCCGACGGCGGCAGCCACTTCATCGACGGAACGCCATGGAGGTGGCCGCCCTCTTCTGCGACATGTTTCGGCGGAGAAAAATCCATGGCAGACACGCCCCACGTGTCCTGAATCTGCTCGGCCCGGGGTCCAGCTACGCGTCAGAAACGACCGGTTCCTGCACTCCGGCGACGGCGTCCACTTCGCCGACTGAACCCGGCCCTTGCCTTGGGTCTGAAATCCGGGCGGCCCGCGCCGGCCGGGCAGCAGGCGCCATCTTCAAGTCCCCTCCTGGAATCGCAGCGCGTGGCTCTCACCCCATCGGCCATGGTGGCCCTGGGAACGTCCGCCCCCGACTTCGCACTCCCCGACACGGAGGGACGCACCGTGCGCCTTTCCGACTTCGACGGCAAGCCGCTCCTTGTGATGTTCCTCTGCAACCACTGCCCGTACGTGAAGCACATCGCCAACGACCTTTCTCAAGTCACTGCGAAGTACATGGCCAAGGGTGTGGCGGCCGTCGCGATCTCGTCCAACGACGTCGAGAACTACCCGGAGGACTCGCCGGCCAACATGCGGACGGAGAGGCGCAACCGCGGCTACGGGTTCCCGTACCTCTTCGACGAGACGCAGCAGGTCGCGCGCGACTACGACGCGCAGTGCACGCCGGACTTCTTCCTCTACGACGGCGATCGTCGTCTCGTGTACCGCGGCCAGTTCGACGACGCCAGGCCGGGGAACGGGAAAGCCATCACGGGCATCGACCTCACGCTCGCCGTCGAGGCGCTCCTGGCCGGCAAGCCGCCCGTCGCCGTGCAGAAGCCCAGCATGGGCTGCAACATCAAGTGGAAGTGATGCATGGGCTTGGAAGATGTTTCAATTCGACTGTTTATCCTCCTTGCGCCAGGCATTCTGGGCACCGTGATTCTTGTCAAGCTTACACCAGGCAAACTGCCAGATCCGTTCTATTTCACGATGTCAAGCTCCGCACTAGGGCTGTTCAGCTATGTGCTGGTTTTCTTGCTACAAGTCATGTGGGCATCCCTTGCCCCCATTTTCGGCCTTGGTCAAGCCACGCGATCTTCAAGCGGTTTCCTGCTTGATCCACAAGTACCCATTGATTATGGGCTCGTCGCCGCGGCCACGGTCGTTGGCGTTGCGATCGGTTTCGCACTTGCCATGGCCGTCAATTCGAATCGAGCATTTGCGGTGTTTCGGAAACTTGGGCTAACGAACCAAACGGGATTCGATGGAATCTGGCCGTACATCCATAAAATGGTTCCAGGCGCGCAATGGGTAACTATCCGTGATTTGGCCAGCGGGCTCGTCTTTGACGGATGGGTATACCTCTATTCGGATTCCTCAGACCCTCCCGAATTGGTGCTTCGAGATGTCCACACATACGATGAAAACGGCGAACTTCTCTATGAGGTTTCGGCCGCCTATTTTGCGTTGACCCCGGACAGGCATGTACTTGAGTTCCCACAACTAACCAGTTCTTGAGGCAATACATGGTGAACAATTCTCCTGGAGAAACCCCTGCTGCAAAGTCCACGCCCTTCAAGATGAAGGGAGGCGTCAAGGTTGCGCCGAGCGCTCCTCGGCCACCACCGCCTAAGCCTACCAAGAAAAAATAACCCATGGCGAACATGTTGCGCGCCTGGGCGATTCGCCACCCCCGCATCTTCCGCCATCTCCTCAACCGGTATCCATGCTACCGCGGCACCGGCGGCCGCGTCACATTCATCGCGCCGGACTGGAGTGAGATGCGCGTGAAGCTCCGCCTCAATTGGCGGACGCGCAACTACGTCGGCACGATCTACGGCGGCTCGCTCTACGCCTGCGTCGATCCGCACTTCATGTTCATGCTCATGCACCGCCTCGGCCCGGGGTACACGGTCTGGGACAAGGCCGCCTCCATCCGGTTCCGGCGGCCGGGGCGCACCACCTTGACGGCCACGTGTCGGATGCCGGACGCAGAAGTGGCCGAGGTGCGAAGGCTCCTTGCCACCGAGGCCAAGGTCGATCGGACGTATCTCGTGGACCTAGTGGACGCAGCCGGCGTCGTGCACGCCTCGGTCGAGAAAGTCGTGAACATCAGGCGGCGCGAGGCGGGCCCGACGCCGGTTGCAGCCGACGTCCCCGCCGCCTCGCCGGGGCCTGCCAAGGTGGTCCCGGGCGCCGTCCCGGCGTCTGGCGGTCGCGCCGCAAAAGGCCGGTAAGGCCCGAGAAAAACAACGTCTTGCGCCGGCGCGTCGTGTGTCTGGCGAGGCTTAGCCTTGCCGGTGCAGGGAATCGACGCCCTTTTTGACCCGCGCCCTTTGGGTCGTTTCCAATGGTGTCGATGCGCGCGGCGGCCTTCGTGCTGGGGGCCCTCGGCCTCGCGCTCTTCCTCGGCGGCATCCTTTGGGCACTCTTCACCCCGCCCGACGCCTCATGCCACAAGGCAAAAGCGTGCGAGCGCGAGTCGTACGGCAAGCTCCTCACGAACGTAATGTTCGTGGTGGGCGGCGGACTCGTCCTCGAGGCGGCCGCCGTCGTCATGCTCCTTACGCATCTCACGAAAGGCCGCGCCCCGCCGCCGCGCCAGGCCGGACCGCCGCCGCCTCCCCCGCCTCCCGGGACGCCGCGCAACCGCTTCCTCGAGCCGCCCGTGCGCCGGCCCGCCTCCGCCCGCAAGCCATAGCCCGAGGGGGAGCAGTCACATGAGCGGCGGCACGTCGCCGCCTTCCACGAGGCTCGCCTTGTCGCCGCCGCGCAGCCAGCCGCCCTCGCTCGCCCGTTTCCGGTAGCGGGCATCGATGCGCAGGACCTGGACCGCCATCTCGAAGGCCCCGACGACGGCGATGCGCACGGACCGCGCGACGTCGAAGACACCTTCGGCGTCGGCGGCAAGGGGATGCGCCATGGGGTCGAGCCCGAGGTTGCGCACAAGGGCGTCGGCGAGGGCGTCGAGCGATTGGGCGGCTGCCCGCAATGCGAGCGGCGCCTTGCCCGGCGCTGCGTCGGCGGCCTTGCGCAGCCCTGACGCAAGCTTGCGCTGCCAGCGCCCTCCGCCGGGCACGGCCACGGGGTCCTGCAGGAACGAGCCGGCGGCGCGCAGCATCCGCTCGCCGTCGTCCTTGGCGGCGTCGCGGGCCGGCGCCGTCTCGGCGGGAACCACGATGGTCGATGACGGGCCGGCGCCGGCGAGGGTCCAGCCGTTGCGCCGGCGCGGACGTGCCTCCAGACGACCCTGGCCGAGGTCGCGAGGACCCGCCTGCATGAGCCTAGACGTGCGCGTGGCGCCGGTCGCGCGCTCGAGGCGCTCGAGGGCAGACAGCGGCGCATCGTTCCAGGTGAACACGCCTTTGCCAGCCAGAGCAAGTGCCACGTCGGGGTCGAGTTCGCGGCTGCACGCGACGAGGCCCACGCCGAGGTCCAGGACGTGCTGGGCGGCGGCGCGGCGGCGAGCGTCCTCCATTCCCGTCCAGCCGTCGAGCGGTGTCGCGGCCGTCATGCGGTAGGAGAATTCCTGCCGCCACGGGCCCGGTTTCCAGCCGTCGGAGAGGAGGAGCACGCGCACGTTGCCGCCGGCACGGCGCGGCTCGAATTGTGGCTCGACCACGACACCGGGCAGCCACTCGGCCTCGCCGGGCTCGGCGCGCACGTCCACGGCGTCGAGCGGGATGGTCCCGGCGTCGCCCATCCGCCGCAGTCCGGCTAGGGCGAGCGCGTGCAGGCCGGGGATGTGCGGTGCCACGGACGCAAGCGAACGGCCGCCAGGGTCCGCCTGCGCCAAGGCCGAGAGCTGCGCGCGCGCTTGCCGCAACGCGAGGCCGTAGCCGTCCACGTAGGCCACGGCGGGGACCCCTGCGTCCTTGCCGCTCAACGCGTTGCGGACGAGGTGGGCGGCAAGGAGGACGGCTCCCGTCGCCTGGTCGCCGGCGTGCGCCTGCACAGCGGCGGCGAGCTCGACGTAGGGCTGCAGGTCGGGGTGCACGATGCCCGCCTCGCGCAAGGCGCTCGCCCCCGACTTCAGGATGCGCCCCTCGCCGCCGCCCATGTCGATGAGCTTCGATTGGCCGCGCGGCCCGTAGCACGGCGACGCGAAGTCGAGGACCCAGTCCGCGATCCACGCCGTGATGGCGGCCTCGTCGCTGGCACCCTCCACGACCGGCGACTGGGGGGCGGCGCTTAAGCCGAATGCCCGCGCGCCGAGCTGTGCTGCAACCCGCCGCAGGTTGCGCTCCGGCCTCGCGCAGGTTATAAGGAAGGGGGATTTCGCGGCGCCAATGAGCCTCCTGGACCTCTGGGTCCTCTTCATGGTCCTAGGCACCGTGACGGTCTTTGCCGCCGGCGTCTGGGTCCTGTCGCGCCTCGCCCGCCGCCACCGTGACGACGACGCACGGGCCGGCTCGAAGGTGGCGGTCGCGGTCGTCGTCGCGCTTCTCCTCGGCGTCGGAGGCCTGTTCGTGCTGCACAAGTCGCAGGCGGACGGTGTGGTCGGCATCCACAAGACCTTCACGAACGCCTTGAACATCACGATCGGCGAAGGCGACTACATCGAGCAGGGGAAGACCATCGCGAAGAAGACCGGCCCGTCCGGCATCCCATTCCTCGAGGCCGGCATCGCGAACGTGAACGCGACGCTCGACGCATACTTCGCGCAGCACCCGGAGCAGAACCGCACCTCCGCGGGCCTCCCCGCCGGCATCCAGGAGGAACTTGCCAACTACACCGCCAAGGCCGGCGCCCTCACGGCCGCGAAGAAGGACTTGAACGACGCCATCGTGAAGCAGCGCTCGCTCACGCCCAACCACATGGCCTGGCTGCAGGTCCAGCCGCTTATCGCAGCCGGCCGCGACGACGAGGCCGAAGCGATCGTCCGCAAGACCCTCGACGCCGCCACCGTGACGGAGGTCCTGCCGCTCGACGCCGGCACGGCAGCCAACAACCAAGCGCCCTGCGAGCGCGACCCGGTCACCGGACTCTGCGCGCAACCCCTCAAGGCCAAGGCGCTGGAGCACAGCTTCTTCGACGCGCACTTGGTGCGCAACATCCCGTTCGAGGAGGGCGGGCCGGACGCGTTCAACCACCAGCGCGAGTTCAACGGGCAGATGGATTGGCAGATGAAGCTCTTCACCTATCCCTCGGTGACGGGCCTCCTCATGGCGCCCCTGGTCTTCGCCGGCGGCGCCCACGTGTTCCCGGGCGGCGCCGTCGACGACACCGACCGCCGGATGGAGCGCTGGTGCGCCGGCCTGACCGACGACGATGCCAGCGC
>JBHEMF010000065.1:0-7574 GCA_046352665.1 Thermoplasmatota archaeon | reverse complement strand
TTCCGAGATCGCGGTGCGCACCTTGTCGCTGAACCAGGATTCGACCCCGAAACTGAAGAACAGATAGGAAAATATCGCGACGATGATCGTCGGCGTCACCGCGCACGAGAACTACCACCTCGCCTGGGACGTGTGGCGCACGTTCGGCATACCGCTGTGCGAGATCTGGTTCCTCGAGACGCCGCCCGGTCCTGCCACCGATGGGACCGCGCCGGCCACCGAGAGCGGAGGCCGCCGGCTCTTCCTCGGCATGGACCCGCTGCCGCTGCACGAGCTCACGGAGCGCGAACTCCGCCTCTACGAGGAGGTGAGCCAACGGCCAATGTCGCCCTAGTCACCGACGCCTCCAGCCGCGACCGCGGCCCCGAGATGGCGGCGATGCGGCTCTACGCGGCGCAGGCGCCCGACCACGGCCACACGGCGGAAATCGTGGACGTCGCGGACTTCCACCGCCTGCCGGAGTTCGACGCGGCGTTCCTCCGCCTCGACACCGCCGTCCTGGGCCTGCCCTTCGCCGCCTCGCGCTACGCCTGGAAATTGGGCTTGCGCGTCGTGGACGACCCGAAGTCGATGCTCACCTGCATGAACAAGGCGCACGTGCAGGGCCTGCTGGAACGGGCCGGTGTGCCGACGCCCGAGACGGTTCTCCTCACGCGCGCCGGCCGCGAGACGCTGGACGCCGCAGCGCTCTTCGAGGAGCTTGGCGCCCCCATCGTCGTGAAGGCCCCGAGCGGCGCCTTCAGCTCCGCCGTCGAGAAGGCGCACGACGCCAAGGAGCTGCGGGAACTCGTGCGCCGGTTCGCGCTGCAGAGCGACGTCATCCTCCTGCAGCGCTTTACCCCGTCCACGTTCGACTGGCGGGTCGGTGTGCTGTGCGGCGACCCTCTCTTTGCCGCGCGTTACCACATCCCGAAGGGCGGCTGGCGCATCCACGACACGCCGACGGGCGAGGCGCGCAAGCAGTGGGCGAAGATCGAGCGCGTGCCTCTCGGCAAGGTCCCCGACGCCGTCGTGCGCACCGCGCTGGCGGCCTGCCAGGTCGTCGGGAACTCGCTGTACGGCGTCGATCTCAAACTGACCGAGGACGGCCGCGTCGTGGTGATCGAGGTGAACGACAACCCGAACATCGACCCCGGCGGCGAGCTCCCGGCTGGCTCCCCGGTCTTCGGCCAGATCCTCGACCGCATCGCACGCGAGGGGCCCCGTGGCTGAAGCAACGCGACCGCCAAAGCCGACGAAGGGCCGCTGGGCCGTCCGGCGCGCCAGGCCCGCCGAGTTCGGCGACGTCCAGGCCTTGGAGCGGGCTGCGTTCCAGGGGTGGCGCCAGGCGAGTCCCGCCAGCCTGCGCCGCTCCCTGTCCAGCCGCCACCAATCGGTCTGGGTGGTCGATGCGCCGCGCAACAGTCCGACCCGCCTTGCCGCCCTCCTCGTCCTCTGGCATTTCCCGCACCGCTTCCGCGTCTATGACGTCGCGACCCTGCCCGCGTTCCGAAGCCAAGGCCTGGGCCGCCTCCTCATGGCGCACGGCGAGGGCCTGGCCCGCCGCGCCGGGGCGGACTGGATGAGCCTGGAGGCCGACCCCAAGGAGCCGCATCTCGTGAATTGGTACCAGCGCCAAGGCTACGCGGTCGTGGCGAAGCTGCCGCGCTACTACCCCAACGGCAACGCCGCCGTCCGCATGGTGAAGAGGCTCTAGCGTGGAGTGGACGCACGCCGTGGCGGCCCTGGTTTTCGCCGCCACGTTCCTCCTCCTTGCCCTCGGCCGCGTGGGCCGCCGGCCCGTGCCTCGTGGACTCTCGGCGCTCGCCGGCGGTGTCCTCACGTACCTGGTCCTGGTACCGTCGGGCGGCATGGCCTGGCGTGTCTGGCGCCTCATCGACTGGCAGGTCATCCTGCTTCTCGCAGGCCTCATGGTCCTCGCGGGCCTTGCCGAGGCAGCCGGGCTTTTCGCCGGCGTCCGCCGACGCCTTACCCACCTTGCACCGGGATTGGCGCTTTGGGCCTGCCTGCTCCTGGTGGCCGCGACGAGTGCCTTGCTCCTCAACGACGCCGCCATCGTGGTCCTGGTGCCGTTCCTCCTCCCGGCCCTCCGTGCCGCCGGCCTCCCGCCCGTCCCTTCGGTCGTCCTCATGGCCGTCGCCGCGAACGCCGGCTCGCTCCTCACGCCGTTCGGAAACCCGCAGAACGCAGCCCTTGCCGCGCACGCTGGCCTCGGCGTCGTGGACTTCCTGCGGGCGCAAGGCCTGATCGTCCTCCTCGCCGTCGCCGTCCTTGGGCTTGCGGCATGGAAAGTCGGCCGCCTCGCGCGCCCAGCCGCGACGGAGGTGCCGGCGCACGCCGTAGCGCGCGGACGCCCTTGGCTGGCGCTCTGCATCGCGGTCTTCCTCACGGGCGCCGCCGGGGGCGCGCGGTTCGGCCTGGGGACGGCCGCCGTCCTTGCCGCGGCACTCGCCTACGCGGGCCTCCGCCCCCTGCTCGGGCGCGACGCCGACCGGGCCGCCTGGCGCAGCCTCGACTGGAACGTCCTCGCACTCTTCCTCGGCCTTTACTTGCTCCCGGCCGGGCTCGCGGCGTGTTTCCCCAGCCAAAATCTTCCCTTGGCCCGCCTCGACACGGCTTGGAAGGCGGCGACGGCGACGACGCTCCTCTCCAACACGGTCGGCAACGTCCCCGCGATGCTCGCCTTCATCGGCCTCGACCCCGCCTGGGCGGCGGCGCACGCCTCCTTCCTCGTCACCGTGAGCACGCTGGGCGGCGCACTTTTTCTCACGGGGAGCGCCGCGTCGCTCCTTGCCGCCGACCAGGCGCGCCGCCAAGGCGTCGAGGTGCGGTTCTGGCCGTTCCTCAAGGAGGCAGTGCCGTGGACCCTCCCTCTGCTGGGGGTCGGCGCCTGGCTCACTTGGTGACGCGCCGGCCCATCAAGGCCACGACGACCAGGCCGGAGCAGGCGACCCCCAGGATGGCGCCCATCGCGAGGAACGCAACGAGCGTGCCGCCGCCGTAGCCCGAAGGCGCGCCCCAAGGCGCCGACGACGCGGCGGGGCCCGGTGCCGGCGGCGCCTCCGACACGACGTCGAGGAGTGCCAGGGAGCGCGCTGTCCAGTAGGACTCCAGGCTGGCCGCGGTGCCGGTCTGCGACTGGGCGAGCTCGACGAGGCTCACGGAGAGGAGCGGCTCGATGCCGCGGGAGCGCGCCTCGTCGATGGCGCGGGCCGCACCCTGCCGTGCGGCGTTGAGGACGGCGTCCGGCACCGCTTCGCCGCCCCCCGTCTGCATGGCGACGCTTGCGAGGCTCGAGGCCTCCACGGCCTGCACGATGGCGGCGGGGTGGAGGCCGTGCAATTCGGCTTGCTGCGCCGCCTGGAGCTTCGTCTGCGCCTGCTGGAGGAGAGCGTTGGAGCCGACGCTTGCCATGACCGCCTGGGCGTACGTGACGAGGTCGTTGGCATCGTCCACGGCCTGCTGCGCCGTCGCAGCGGGGTCGGCCAAGGCGAGGCCGCCGGGGAACGTGTCGCGCAGGTCAGCCCACCACGAGACGGTGCGGGCGCGCTCCGAGCAGAAGGCGCTCGCGGCGAGGCTGTCCGTCCAGTCGTTGAACGTGAAGGCCGAGTCGTGGCTCGCCTTCGCCTGCTGGTAGAGCGCCTGGGCGCCGGTGGCGCGTTCCTGAGCCGCCCCGACGGCGTAAACGGCGCTGTACGTCGTCGCGGTGGCGTTCGCGGCGGCGAGGGCCCCGTCGGCGTTCGATCTGCACGAAGCGAGTGCGGCGAGCACCACGGATTCGGCTCGGCCCTGCGCATAGAACGCCGTAAGGTTCTCGGCGCGGCCGGCGTGGATCGAGCCCTGGAACGTCTCCGTGGCCGCCTGGTAGTAGTGCTCGGCGGCGAGAGCCTCCCGGGCGGCTGCAAGGTTGGCACGGGCGGCGTCGAGCTCAGGGTCCACCTTGGCCTTGTCTGGCTTCGCGAGTGCCGCATGAGCCTGCGACGACGCCGCGGCGTCGATGCGCCTCCCGAGATCCTGCACCTGCGATGCGGCCGAAGGGCCAAGGATGTGCGCATAGTCCACGGTGCCGGGGACGGGCACCTCGGCCGGCTGCAGATCGACGTGGGCTGCCGCCGAGACGAGCTCCTCCAGCCGGGCAACCGGGCGGCAGGAGATGCCGAGATCCTTGCACTTGGCCGCCATATCGACGGAGACCATGCGGAGCCCGAGGGGGCCCGCCACCTCCGTTGTCGCCGTGTCGAGGCCAGCGGGGTAGAGGAACGTCGTGATGCCCGCCTCCTTGGCTCCTTCCGCCTTCGCTGGGACGCCGCCCACGGGGCCGATGGTGCCGTCTGGGTTGATCGTCCCCGTCCCCGCCACGGTCGGGTCGAGCGTCCACGGCGCCTCCGGCTGCAGAAGGTTGTGGAGGGCAGTGGTGAGGGCGAGCGTCATGACGGCCCCGGCCGACGGCCCGCCGATCACCTGCGACTCGGAACTGAAGGAGACGAGGTAGTCCTGGCGCCGCCAATCGACGCCGAGGGTGGACGCCGCGACCTGCGCCGCGAGGCGTGCGGAGCCCTGCATGTCGGTCTGCGCGAGAGGTTTCGTCGAGACGAAGATGCGGCCGTGGCCGTCGGCAAGCGCCGTCGCCTGCACCGTCGCATGCACTCCCACGAAACCCTGAGGCGTCTCCTCTACGGCCAGGGCTGTGACGGTGACAGGGCCGGAGGAACGCACGTCCGGGGCACTGGCCGGGGAGCCGGCCGGCAGAGCGGGTGCCAGGAGAAGGGTCAGGAAGAGCGTCGCCAGTGCAAGGGTCGCGGTCCGCATCGGGCTGGGCGACCTGGCAAACCTGACTTCAAGTTTGTCGGCCTCCCCTTGCGGGGGCGCCGATCTCCTCGACTTCGCTTGCCCGGTGCGCCAGCGAGAAATATGATAAAGAGGGGCCGTCTGCCCGGGACCATGCACGCTGTGCGCTACGCCGGCCTCGTGGCCGTCGCCCTCCTGTTGTCCCAAGCCGCCTACGTCAACGCCGAGGCGACGCTGGCCCTCACGGCCCCCGACTCGACCCCCGTCGCGCAGGGTGGCAACGCCTCCATCGCCATCAAGGTGCACCTGCAGGTCGGCAAGATCCTCTGCCAGGGCACCCCCCCGAGCGGCCCGGCCTCCGCCACCGTCCACCTCGCCGTGTCCGAGCCTAGCATGACCGGCATCTCGCACACCTTCCCTTCGACCGTGACCTTCGCCATCGCGGCCCCCAACCAGTACGCCAACAGCGACTGGAACGCCGACGGCTCCCAGGACAAGACGGTGTACCTGAACGTCTCCGTCGCGAAGGGCACCATCCCCAACCACGAGCACCCCATGAACATCACGGCGACCTTCGACGGCGCCACCTCGGACCTCACCAACTGCACCGTCGTCCCGGGCGGCCAGATCTCGTACAAGGCAAGCAACTCCGCCTCGGCCAAGGTCGTCACCGGCGCCGGCGCCGGCCCGGTCGGCAACATGACGGGCGGCGGCGTCTCGGGCTCCCTGTCCGGCACCTCGAAGGCCTCCTTCTCGCTGCCTTTGGCGGTCGAGGTCGGAATGCTCGTCGCGATCGGAATGTTCGTCTCGCGCCGCAAGCAGGCCTAGGTCCGGCGCCCCGTCCACCGGCCCAACGCCAGCGCCCAGCGTCGCGGCTCCCGTGTGCAACGATGCGCGTGGCCTGATTGCAAATTTTCGCGGCCCACTGCACTCACTGGTCTCACTGCCCTCCCAGGCCGCCTAAAATCAAGAAACCCAGCAGGGGCAACGGTTCGGTCGCTGAAGTACTCGCCGTCGCCGCACATGACCTGTTCCAGTCAACTCGGCCAAGCAACGTTTCGGTTTGACGAATCTCAAAAGGGCCCCGCAGTCCGACGACGGCGGCTTGCACGAGTTGGCCCTCAAGAAAATGGTGGACTGGGAGAACATGAGTTCCGACCGAGCCGCGCACGGAGCCCACGGAAAGCGTGGGGGTTGATTTTCCGTGCCTTCCGTGATTTCAGTGGCTAGGTCACGGTCTTCCCAGGTTCTCAAGTCCCGCCAGGGAAGCAAAACTTCACGCCGGGTTCTCGCCCCGCGACTCCAGCGTGGACTCGACCTCCATACCTTCCGCGAGGAGCCGGGCGCGCTCGACCTGCAGCGGCGCCCCCAGAAGGATGAGGCGGTCGCCTTCGCGCAGGACATGGCCGCCGTCGAAGGGCGCTGGGTGCTGGGCACCCCTGGGCCAGACGCCCACGACGAGTGTCCCCGTGCGGGACCTGATGTCGGCGCTGCCGAGGCTTGTGGCGACAAGGCTGGAGCCGTCGTGGACCTCGACCTCGGCAATACCGGCGAGGCGGCTCTGCGCGGTGAGCCGCAGGGCTTCGCCGTGCGCCACGACCAGTGCTTCGGCGCGGGCGATCTGGTGCACGTCGCCCAAGAGGACCAGCGTGTCGCCCACGAGGACGTGCTCGAGGGGGCCGGGGTTCACGATCTCGTGGCCGCGGCGCTGGATGACGGCGACGGTGGCGCCCGTGAGCTCGGGGACGCGGACGTCGCCTAGGCGGAGCCCGGCCATCGGGCTCTCGGGGGGGACGGAGACGGCGGTGAGGCGGATGCCCCACGGGTAGCGTTCCAGGATGCGGTCGAGGAGGGCGCCGGCCTCGGGGTCGTGGCCGAGGACGCGGGCAAGGCTTGCCTCCATGGTCTGGTGGAAGGCGCTGAGGCGCGTCCAGGCGAGGGTGACGATGATCACGGCGAGGAAGATGCCGCCCAGGAGCACTGGCAGGATCGTCGGGGCGAGGAGGCTCAAGGGGATGAGAAGGAGGGCGACGGACATGGCGACCCAAGCGTCCACGAGCCGGACGCGGACCTGGGAGGCGCGGTCGTGCATCTCCAGGCTGGAGCCCACGATGATCCAGACGAGGCTGCGGTAGGCGCGGTATGTGCCGAAGACGAGGGGTGCCGCGACGGCGATGGCTGCGCCCACGAGGGCGACCTGCCCGAGGAAGCCCTGCCCCAGTCCCGGCAGGTTGGCGAGGACCCAGGGCCCCGCCGCCGCCGTGGCAAGGATCCAGGCGGTGAGGAGGACGAGGTTCACGGCCAGGAGCCGCACGGAGGAGCGCAACTGCTCGCGGTCGGTGGCGCGGGGCTGGCTGTGGCGCGACGTCTGCACCATCCATTGCACGGGCCGCCGGAGCCGGTCGGGCAACCGGTGGCCGAGCGCCACGAGGGAGGGCACCGTGAGCATGACGAGGGGGCTTGCCACCAGGAGGACGACCATGGCGCCCACGACGGCGTCGGCCAGGAGGGGATGGGCGAGGCGGTCCTGGAAGCCCTGCGCCGTCGCGACCATGATGAACAGGATGACGAGCGCGCTGCCGCGGGCGTCGTCGCCGTCGGCGATCGCGAGGCGGCCGCGCTCCTCGAAGCTGGCGCGCAGGCGATCGACGGCGGTGGCTCGCTGATCGGCGATCTTGCGATTCGCCGAGACCAGGCCGAGGATGCCGGCGACGAGCAGGACGAAGGCGGCGACGACGAGGGCGATCCGGGTGCGCCGGACGCGCGCGGCCGAGGCGATGCACGCG
>JBHEMF010000064.1:0-7623 GCA_046352665.1 Thermoplasmatota archaeon | reverse complement strand
TCCCTGGTCATTCGTGGTTGATTTGCCTTGAAGGTAGGCCCCTATTTACGGTTATGCCCAGGACCCGCATCCCTGGAAACGGCGGCACTGGACGGGCGCGGACAGCATGCAAAAAAAGGCTCCGCCGCAACGCGTCCAGCGCGGCGGCCCGAGGCCGTGGCGCGCCGCAGGCCCGACGGGAGGCAAAACGCTATGGCGGAAGGGGCGCTGGGATGCCTCGGGGATGGACGCCGGGCCGCGCGCTCGGCCGGCGCGCCGCCCGCAACGGTGAGACGTGCGCATCGTCAAGAAGACGCTCAAGGGCGACCTGCTCGGCAAGACCGGTTTCAAGAAGGTCGGCGCCGGGCGTGGGCGCGCCCCTGACGCTCCAGAGGGGATCGGCCCCAGCGCCGTCGTGCCTCCCCCGTCTCCGGAAGCGAAGGGCCTGGAGAAGCCACGGGGCCAGGCGCGCCTCGGCGACGTCGCCGGCCACGACGACCTCGTGATCGTGACGGAGCCTCTGCATCCGCGCCATGGCAAGCCGATCCCTGCGGACGCCCTGCCGCCGGCCACGCCGCGCACGATGTCGCCCGAGGAGCGCCAAGCGGCCGCCGAAGCCGAGGCGGACCTTGCCGCAGCACAGCTCGGCGTGACGGAGAGCCGCGGCGGCCGGCGTGGCAACGTCGCGCAAGTGAAGGACGGTGGCGTCGCCGTGCACGTGCCCCCTGCGCCCGTGCCTGCGAAGAACGCCGCGGCGCCTGCGAAGCCCGCAGTCCTGCGCGCGCCCATGCCGAACGGCATGCGACTGGAGAGCGACGCCGTCACGCTCGCCCGCAGCGTCATCGCGGAGGCGCTCTTCCGCGACTTCGGGGCACCCGGGACGAAGATGCAGCACCCGCGCGGCGGCTCCTTCCAAGTGCAGTCGCGTTTCGGCGAAGGTGTGATGCGCACGCAGCATGACCTCCTCATCCCCCTGCCAGCCGGCCACGTCGTGCAGCACACCGCCGACCTCGTGGTGGAGCTCGACCCGCGCGGCCTCCTGGTCCTCGACATCGTGCCCAGCCACGTCCCGCTCACGGACCTGAAGGCGCGCGCCTACGACGCGCTGCAGCTCCGGCGCATCGACCGCTGCTTCTCCGTGTTCGTTTACATCCGCGCCCCCGGCCTCGGCATGGCGCAGGGGCAGGCCGAGGCGATTGCGCATGGCTACGATTTCTCCGTCGGCGTGGACGAGGAGCACGTCCACTCGGAAGCGAAGTTCCAGGCGCTGCGGACCCGCGTCACGGCGTGGCTCGAGGCCGCAAGTGCCGCCAACCGCGGCGGCCGCTAGGGCGCGCGTCCGAGCGAAGCCTCATGAGGCCCGCGGGAGTCGCCCGAGACGTGCGCATCGTACCCGTACTCCTCCTGTTGCTCGCCGCCGGATGCGTGAACGCCCCTGGCAAGCCAAGCGAGCCCGCCACAACCACCTTCGACGCGATCCGTTTCGACACGGACGCGGGCGCCATCACGGTCCTCCTCTACAACGAGTCGGCGCCGCAGACGGTGGCCCTCATGAAGTCCTACGTGCACGAGGGCTACTACGACGGCCGCGCCTTCTACCGGGTCGTCCCCGGCCACGTCATCCAGGTGACGGACGCCGGCGGCGGTGTGACCGACGACAAGCGCACGGTGCCGCTCGAGGTGCCGGCCGGCTTCCACTTCAGCGCCGGCGCCGCCGGCATCGCGCGCGGCGCCGATCCAGCCTCCGGCGGCCCGGAATTCTTCCTCATGGACTTCGCGACAAGCCACCTCGACGGCAACTACACCGTCTGGGGCCAAGCGGTGGAGGGCCTCGACGCCATCCATACGATCGCGCGCGGGCCAGCCCTCGCGTTCCCGCGCTTCCCAACGACGCCATCGCCCGTGGACCCCAACGCCGCCGCGCCCACCGACCGCATGGCGCTGCAGCCCGCCACCATCCAGTCCGCAAGCCTCCTTCGCGTCACCGTTCCTGCCGGCATCTACCCATTGCAGGTCGCAAGGAACGTGCGCGCCGGCGACTTCCGCCACAGCCTGGAGTGGCCGCACGACCCCCAACCCGGCGCCGCCTCCGACTTCACCTGGTACATGCGCTCCTACAACGGCACTGCGCCGCCCGATGCGCTGCAGGTCTCCATCCGCGCCGGGACGCAAGACATCGCTGTCACGGGTGAACCCACCGTCCCCGGCGTGTACCACTTCCACTGGGCAAGGCCGGACGCCGCCGCGCACGATCTCAGCCTCGTCGTGGGCGGCGCCGTGGTCGCGACCCTCACGGTCCCCTAGGGATTGTCATGCGGAAGCGCGAGCCGCGGCCCAGCCCCGGACTCTCCACCGTGACGCGGCCGCCGTGCAGCCGTGCTATGGCCTGCGCGATGTAGAGCCCCAAACCCGTCCCCGTCTCGGTGAGAAGAGTCCCATGCTCCTGGCGCAGCGGCTGGAACAGCGACGCCTGCGCCTCCGGCGTAAGGCCGATGCCCGTGTCCTCCACCTCGATCGCGACGTCGAGGCCGGCCGCTGCCACGCGCACCGTGACTACGCCCGGGGACGGCGTGAACTTGACGCCATTCGACACGAGCGCCTCCACCGCGACGCCGAGGCGCTTGGGATCCGCTTGCACGGTGGGCGCCGCATCGGCCTCGACCCGCAGCTCCACGCCCTTCTCCGCCGCGACCGCGGCAAGACGGCCCGCCACCTCCGCCGCGAAAGGACCCAACGGCACGGGACGCAAGTCCAACTGCACCTTCTTCGTCTGCAGCTGCACCGCGAGGACCATGGTCCCCACGATGGCGTCCACACGGTCCAGGTTGCGGTCGATGCTCTGCAACGCCTCCACCTGACGCCCCGAGACTGCGCCAAAACCGCCCGCGCGCATCGTCGCAAGCCGGAAACGGATCGGTGTAAGCGGCGTGTTGATGTCGTGCGCAACGGTGTTGATGAGCTGCGCCTTCATCTGGTCCATGTGCGCAAGCTCGGAGTGGTAGATGTTCAGCCGCACGGCCTCGGCGCCCCAGCGATGCATGATCCACGTGATGAGCACCATCGAGCCGCCCCACAAGAGGAACAGCGGCAGCACGATCGCCGCCGACTGGTCCCGCTCCCCCAGGTCGAACGTCGCAAATGCGGCAAGCGCCCCCCAAGTCATCACCGACGCCACGACCATGAGGAGCACGAGACGACCCGCAGGCTGCCGGTTCACCTGCCGATGGAAACGCGCCGCCCGCAGCAGCACGAAGGCGCTCACCCCGAGAAGGCCCGGCCACGCCACGAAGTACGCGACCGCCTTCAGCCCCTCCAGGGCCGTGCCCGTGATGCCCGCCATGCGCCTCGGCAGGCCAACGCCCAAGGCGACTTAGGGTTAAGCGTCACTCGGGCCCCTATTCGGCCGCGATCTCGGCGATGCGCTCCTTCACCCCTTGCAGTTCATTCTCCAGCTCGCCCTGGTACTCCTTCAGCATCTGGGTGCGCTCGTCCTTCGTCATGTACCTTCGTCCGTTGTAGGAGCCGCAGCCCCCGCAGTTGTCGTATCCCATGGTGTTCACGTGCGGCTTCGCCGCAAGGAAGTGTAGGCTGGGCGGGGTCATGATGAGGCGGTCCGGCGTGACGAGGTCCCGGGCGAAGACGTCACCGACGCGGCGCACCAGGGTCCACCATACCGTACCACAGTGTACCACAGGTTACCACAGTAAGCCACATTCGGTCGAAATCTGGAAATGCCTTCTCCCAAGTTGGCCGAAACTACGCCATCAGCAACGGCACCCGCATCGCAGCGCGCGGCCCGACGGGTTCGATTCCCCTTGCCAGCGCTACGGAAACCGCAGGAAGGAGCGCGTGGACCGCGGCGTGGACCGGCGGGTCGTCGCGGGCCTCCTCGGCGACCTCGACGCGGGCGTGTCGGCCGTCCAGGACGAGGCGGATGACGAGGCCGTCGGGCTCGACGAGCCACGCGAGGATCGTGACACCGGCGGAGCGGGCCTTGCCGAGCCAGCGCAGGCTGCGGAACCAGCGCCCCGAGAGGGCGGATTCCAGGAGGCGGACGGCGTCGGGACTCGCAAGGAGGACGGCGGCGAGGACGGCGGACTGCTCCAGCGGGATGGTCGGCATGAGGGACTTGCCGGTCTCGTCTGCTTCGGCCAGGGCCGGTTGTGCGGTGCGGTAGCCGGTGGCGTCGCCCACGACGAAGCCGTTCATGCGCAGCCGCTTCAGGGAGCGCGACAGGGCCTGGGGGTGGAGGCCGAGGAGGCGGCGAAGGCCCTGGAAGGAGACCTGGCCGTCACCGGCGAGGGCGGCAAGGACGCGCTGGTCGCGCAGGGGGAGTCCCGGCTTGGCGGGCATGGCTGGGATTTAGCGGCCGGAGGGACTTAAGGTGGTGGATGCGGGAGATGCCGTCGTGACCTGTTCTGGAGGTTTTGGGTCACGTTGCCGTCGAGCCAAGTCCCACCCAGTCACGCCAGAATGCGGAACGGGTCGTTCGGCGTGTTCGGCGTGTTCGGCGGTTTTCTTTCGCATTCCGAAAACCGCCGAAGGTGCCGCTTTCATTGGGAAGCGCCCATGACTCGGCAAGGTGATGGCGGAATGTCAAGGCCGGTCGAGTGCCTTCAGCAAGACCGGCAGGCGCACGGTCACCATCCGCCAGACTTCGTCCTTGTCAACGCGGTGGTAGGCGTGGACCAGGATGTTCCGCATGCCGATGATCGCCTTCCAGGGCAGGTCGAATTCGGCCTTGGCGGCGGGGCTGAGCTGTGCCGCGGCCTCCCCGACCACTTCGAGGAGCCTTGTGAGGGAAAGCTCCAGCTTGCGGTCCTTGTCCAGGTCTGCCCGCGTCCGGCCCTTCGCCATCGCGACGGCTTCGCGGGCATGGTCACGAAGGTCCGCCATCCACAGGTCGTCACTTCGCACGCCACACCTCGGTGGCCTCCGCCAGGATGGCCCCTCGGAGCTTGGGATGGAGTGCGGCCTGCGTCGTCGCGTCCACGCGGCAGCGCAGGGCCTCGGCCAGGTCCTCCTGGAAGCCCGCGAGGTCCAGGAGGTCGTGGGGGCCGGCGAAGTCCACGAGGAGATCCAGGTCACTGGAGGGGAGATCCTCGCCCCGGGCACCGCTCCCGAAGAGACGCAGGCGCTTGACGTGGTGACGGGTGGCGATCCGCGACAGGGTGCGGGCTGCGCTGCGCAGGCGGTCGGAGGGACGCGCCCAGCCCAGGAGGTCCCGGATGACGGCGTCGAGGTTCGCCTGGCCATTCTGCAGCTTGCGCAACGTGAGTTGCTCGTGCGTGGCGTCGGAGACGGCGATGGTCTTCACACCGTGCATTACAGATTTGTAAATATGTAAGTTTTGCTCAGGCCCAATCCTCCGAACCGGCCGCGACGATTCCCAAGGCTATCGCTTTCCGTCCCCAATGGCGCCGAAAGCCCTGCTACACGTTGGCTAACCGGCAGGTCGCGTCCGCCGGCGCCCTGGCCAACGGGGTCCTGACGATGAATTGTTTGCGGGTGCGCGGCACTTTGCCAAGCCTTCGACGGTTCGAGCGAGGCGGCTGCCACCGTCACAACGGCGGGAACCCATTGGCGAAACCAGCCACCGTCCGAATTCGCGTCCCCCCTCCCAAGGGGAAAATCCAAGTCCTGCATGCTCCCATCCATGCATGCCTTGACGACATTGACCGCCGTGTTAGTGAAAGAGGGCAGACTCTTCGTCGCCACCTGCCCGGAGGTCGGGACCTCGAGCCAAGGCAAGACCGTCGAGGAGGCTGTGGCCAACCTGAAGGAAGCCACGGAGCTCTATCTGGAGGAGTTCCCCATGACTCCAACCGGTCGCCCGATTGTCACGACGTTCGAGGTCGAGCGGGGCGCACCGGCTTAGGCCGACGTCGGGACGCGAAGTCGTGAAGATCCTCTGCAACCGCTTCGGGTTGAGGGTCGTCCGGCAGCGCGGCAGCCACGTTGTCCTGCGAAAAGAGACGCCTGCAGGCGCGGTCGGCACGGTGGTGCCGATGCATCCCGAAGTCGCGGTGGGTACCTTGCGCAACGCTTTGAAAATGGGCAAGGTCCCGGAGGACGAATTCGCCGCTTTCCTGTAGTCGCATTCCACGCCGAAAGACCCGAACCGCCGCGACAATCCCAAAGGCCGCCGCTTTCCGTCCCAATGACGACGAAAGCCCTGCTACACGTTGACCGAACCGCAGGACCCCGTCTGTGCCGGCGTCGTCGCCGTGGACGACCTGGTCCTCCAGGATTATTTCGGGGGCGCGCGGAGCGGCCCCGATACGCTTTCGAAGGTTCGGTCGTGGAGGACGCCGCCGTCGTCGGACTGCAGGAACCCGTTGGCGCTGCAATTTTTCGAACGACGGTTGCACCTAGATGACTTGCACTTCGTCGATCTCGTGGTGCCTCTTGGCGATATGCCGGATCGACGCGATGTTCCTGCCGCCCTTCCCGATCGCCTTCCCCTTGTCCTTCGCCTCGACCTCGACGATGGCGCGGATCTTCACCTTCGTCTCCGGCGGCGGCGCGTCCGGGTTGTTGGGGTCGGCGGGCGGTGTGACGGCGAGTGCCTCCATGCGGATGGAAGCCACGTCGAACGGTTTGAACAGGTTGCGGATGAAGATCTGCTTGTCCTCGTCCCATTCCACGAATTTCACGTCCTTCTTCAGGAGGTCCCGCATCATCTGCAGATTCTTGGCCTCCTTGCCGAGGGCTTGGCCGAGGTGGCCCTTCTCCGTGATGAAGACGATGCGCTCGCCCTCGTCCACGGCATCCTTGATGCGGGCGCGGAGGCGCTTCTCGGCCTCGTTGATGAGGCCGATGGTCTCCATCGAGAGTTGGACATCCGTCACGGGTGCGCCGTCCTGGGACCGGGCGTTTCGGCCGCACGCAGCCGGAACGCGTTCCCGGGTGGGCAAACCGGTGCTGGCTTAAGGGCCTCGGGAACGGCACGCGCGCCAAGAGCGCCGTGGGAGGGAGGGAAAGAGGGCATGCGGGCGCCTACTTGCCCAGCGCCATGACGTCGGAGCTGCCGGCGTCGAGGACGGCGAGGGCGGAGATGGCGAAGGGCTTCCCGCACGCGGGGCCGAGCTCGGTCCCGTTGCCTTCGAAGGCGAAGACGGGGATGCGCTTCTTGCCGGCCGCGGTGCGGATGTCCTCGGCGTTGGGGGCGTTCGTCGAGAGGATGACCAGCTTGGCCTCCCCTTTCGCCACGGCCTTGGCCGTCTGGTCGGCCCCGATGAGGACCTTCCCTGTGGCGATCACGGTTCTCAGGCTTCTTTGTACGTCCATGTCTATGCCTCCTTCTCGGGGGCCGGTTCGGCGCCCTCTTTCTCTGCCGCGAACTCGGGGCCCGCCTCGCCCTCAAAGGACATGGCCGGGGCCTCGGTCACGATGGGGACCGTGCTCACCGGGGCGGGCATGGTCTTGATGAGTTTGGCAAGTTTCGAGGTGTCGATGGCGAGGCGCACGGCGCCCGTGCCCAACTGCACGGGCTGGCCGACGATGATGTTCTCGGCGACACCGTTCAGGGGGTCGATCTCGCCCGTCATTCCGGCCTGCAGAAGGTGATCGACGGTGATCTCGAAGGCGGCACGGGCGAGGATCGAGGACTTCTGCCCCGAGACACCTTGCCGGCCGATGGCC
>JBHEMF010000063.1:0-7645 GCA_046352665.1 Thermoplasmatota archaeon | reverse complement strand
GGGCCCTTTTGAGACTCGTCAAACCGAAACGTTGCTTGGCCGAGTTGACTGGAACCGGGCATATGCCGTCTTCCTATGGGTTCCTGCAATCCGACGAGGGCAGGCGAAACTCCACGATTCAGTGTTTTTTAGTGTTTTCAGTGGTTTGGCAGGCAGGGCGGCGCGCACCGCTGCTAGATGCTCGCCACGAACGGGTCGAGCGCCTCGTCGGAGTTGCGGCCCGCCGCCACCGCGATGCAGTGCTGGTCCACGGCGCGGCCCTCGACGCGGGCGAAACGGACGGCGTGGTGCGCCAAGGTCGCGATCTCGATGACGAGCGCCTGCTGCACGGCCTCGGGGCCGATCGACGCGCCTGCCATGTGCACGGCGAGCTCGATGTAGGCCCGCTTCGTCGAGGCGCGCGCCTCCTCCAACGTGTTCGCGTCGGTCTGCGGGTCGAGGGAGCGGCGGAACGGCTGCGGCGAGCCCGGCCGGACGAGGCGCCGGGCCAGCGCGTCGGCGGCCGCCTCGCGGAGGGTCTCGCCCGCTGAGCCCACGACCTCGTCGGCGCCGGCAAGGCGCAGGACACGGCGCAGGCGTTCGGGGTCGATGGACTGGCGCAGGATCCGGGTCACGGCAGCGGGGTCCCGCTGCAGTTCCATGGGCCTCATGCCGACCCCTTCAGGATACGGTGGGCCTCGAAGCGGGCAAGCGAGGCAAGTTCGTCTCGCAGCGGGAAAGGGGTAGGTCTCGGTTCCATCGGAAATCATCCTTTGACAGGGGGCGATCGTGCAACGCCAAGCCGGCCCCATAAGAGGCACGGCCCTGGCAAGGGGGGGTGGTACGCATTCCGCGGCTCCTGCGGCGGCGGGCCGTGTTTTCCTTGGCCGACGGGGAGCGGGCAAGGGTTTTTGATGCCGGCAAGCTGGGCGCACCCATGCGCTCCGCACCCCTCCTGGTCGCCGTCCCGCTTCTGCTTGCCCTCGCCGGCTGCGCCGGCAGCGACCACGGCACCCCCCTCGACTCCGTCTTCCCGACCGACCTCTCGGCCGGCAACGCCACCGCAGGCGCCACCGTGAAGGGCCTCCACATCGAGGGACGCGTGAACGAGGGCCCGTGGGGCAGCAGCGCCAACGGCACCGCGGACGCCGGCAAGGTCGATGGCGCCCCCATGACGGCCCCCAACGCCCTGGGCGGCGGCAGCGAGGCCACCGTCCTCACCATCCCGGCCAACGCCACGGCGACCGTCAGCCTGCGCCTCACCGAGGGCGACAAGCTCGCAGGCTACGTCGCCCGGTACTTCCTCTCCTACGGCGCCACCCCTGCCGCCAACGCGACCGGCACGGACGTCCCCGCGGGCGACGAATTCCACGCCCTCCTCACCAAGGCTGGGCCCTTCACGGTCACCGTGCAGCTCTTCGCCGCGGCCAAGGACGCAGCGCCCGTCGCCGTCTTCAGCGAGCCCTTCATGGGCCACTTCGCATACCACTGGGCCATCACGGGCGAGGTGCAGCCGCAGCACCCCGGTGTCGGCACCTGGCCCACGACCGCGGACAAGATGGTGGACACCTACTCCATCGACCTCCCGGCCGGTGTCACGGTCACGGCCAACTCGGCCTTCGACGGCACGTACACGCCCCAGGACGGCACCGACGTCGATCTCGGACTGTACAACCCCGGTGGCGACGGTGTCGCCTGCGCCGCCGCGGGCCAGCCCGGCTCCGGCGCCCCCGTCGATCCAGCGCAATCCTCGGAGACGCTCGAGGGCGAGACGGACATGGACGGGACCTGGAGCCTGCACGTGGGCGACGTGAGCGGCTGCGGCGACCAGGGGTACCAGTACGTGAACTCCGGCCCGGTCCCCTACACCGTGGACCTCGTCGTCGGCTAGGCCCTCAGGCGCGCCAGTGCTCCTGCACGTAGGCGAGCGCGAAGTTGGCGAGGATCCAGAGCACCCAAGCCACGGCGCCCACGGCCACGGCGCCCTGCACCTTGGAGCGGTACACCATGCCGATGGCGGCCACGAAGGCGACCACGGCCAGGAGGATGCCGACGATGGTGTAACTGCCGGCGAGGTGGTAGCAGGCCTGCGCCAGGAGGATGCCCACCATGCTCGCCACGAGGGCGCGGTTCACGTCGTCCTTCTTGATGAGGGGCTTGGCCGCGAGGTGGATGAAGAGCCCGACCAGCACGATCGCGATGAGGAGCGAAACGGCGCCCTCCACGCTGTTGATGTCGTATTGCGGGAGGAAGGGCAGTCCGGACACGGCTCGCCATGCCGGCGCAGGGACCTTCACGGTTTCGCTTTGGTTCCGCGCTACATCACGAGCGAGAGGACCCAGCGCACGAGGGTGGCAAGGAGGATGGCGAGGACCCCGATGATGAGCCCCTTGATCCAGCGCGTCCGGTAGAACGCGGCCACGACCGCCGCGGCGATGATGATTGCGAGGATGATCCCCAGCGTCCCCGCCACGAGGGCGAGCACCAGGCTGTACAGGATGGCCGCGACCAGGGACGCAAGGAGCGCCGTGCCGAAGCCCTCGCGCTCCCCCGTGAGCTTGGCGGCGAGGAACATCCCCAGCGCCATGATGAGCCATGTGATGAGGAACGCCACGACGAGGCCCTGGTCGAGCTGCAGCTTGTCGTCGAATTTCGAGGCCTGCGCCCAAAGGTCCATGCCCGCTCCATCGCCGCCCCGTGCATAACGGTTTTCGGCGCGGCACGGCCTCCCGCGAGCGTTGCCGCCCTCCCAGGCCGACGGGGCCGCCCTGAAGGAGCGCATTGCGCGCCTGCCCCGCTCCCCCGGCGTTTACCTGTGGAAAGGCGGCGCCGACGAGGTCCTCTACGTCGGCAAGGCCCTCGACCTGCGCAGCCGGGTCACGAGCTACTTCGACCCCGACCGGCCGAAGACGGCGGCCCTCATGGCCGAGGCGCTGGACGTGGACATCATCGCCGTCCGCAACGAGAAGGAGGCGCTCCTCCTCGAGCAGACCCTCATCAAGCGCCACCGGCCGCGCTACAACGTGCGCCTGAACGACGACAAGTCGTACCCGTACCTCAAGCTCACGAACGAGGAGTACCCGCGCCTCCTGAAGGTGCACCGCCGCGAGGACGACGGCGCCACGTACTTCGGGCCGTTCCCCGACGGCACCGGCGCATGGCACGTCCTGCAGGTCGTGAACGACTTGGTGCCCCTGCGGCGCTGCAAGGTCCTCCCGAAGGAGAAGTGCCTCTACTACGACATCGGCAAATGCGTGGCGCCCTGCATCACGGCTTGCACCGACGCCGAGTACGCCCTCCTCGTCGGCGAAGTGCGCGACCTCCTCTCAGGACGCGCCGGCCACCTGCTCGGCACCGTCGCGGGGCAGATGGAGGCCGCCGCGGCCGCCGAGCGCTTCGAGGAGGCCGCCCGGCTCCGCGACCAGTTGCATGGCCTGCAGTCCGTCCTCGAGCGGCAGCACATGGTGGTGGAGAAGCTGGAGGACCGCGACGTCGCCGCCATCGCGGCCCGCGGCGAGGTTGCCACCGTCGTCGTGCTGCACCAGCGCGACGGCCTCATCGTCGGCCAGTCCCCCTTCGTCCTTGCCGGTGCCGCCCCCGGCGAGGAGGCGCAGGCTCTCGCGGCGTTCCTCCTCGGGTACTACCAGGACCGCTTGGTACCGCGCCACGTCGCGGCCGACTTCCCCGAGGCCGTCGCAACGCAGATGGAGGGCGACCTGCGCCTCCTGGCCGAGCGCGCCGTCTCCGTGGAGACGCCGCAGAAAGGCGCCAAGCGGCGCTGGATCGAGGTCGCCGAGACCAACGCACGCCTCCGCCTGGAGGAGGAGATCCACCGCCGCTCGCGCCGCGGCGCCGGCGCCGTGGAGGCCCTGCAGCACGCCCTCGGCCTGCCGCGGCCGCCCCGCGCCATCGAAGGGTTCGACGTGAGCCACTTCGCCGGCGCCCACACGCGCGCCGCCCTCGTGCGGTTCCAGGACGGCGAGCCCGACAAGTCCGGCTACCGCACCTTCAACATGCGCCTCGTCGGAGAGACGGCCGTCGCCGCAGGCACCGCCGAATCAAAGGGCGAGGGGCGCGAGGTCGATGACTTCGCGTCCATCGGTGAGGCAGTGCAGCGCCGCTACCGTGGCGTCGTGGAGCGCGGCGAGCCCCTGCCCGACCTGGTGCTCGTGGACGGCGGGCCCGGCCAGCTTGCGGCGGCGCGCGAATCGCTGCGTAGCCTCGGCCTCGCCCTGCCCCTCGCCTCACTCGCCAAGCGCGAAGAGGAGGTGTACCTGCCGGGGCGCATGCAGCCGGTGCGCATGAAGCGCAGCGACCCGGCGCTGCAACTGCTGCAACGCGTCCGCGACGAGGCGCATCGGTTCGGCATCCAGCAGGTGCAGCGCAAGTCCGCGGCGGGTGCCGCCGCAAGTCCCCTCGACGAAGTGGTGGGCATCGGGCCGCGCCGCCGCGCCGAGCTCGTGAAGGCGTTCGGCGGCCTCGAAGGCCTGAGGGCAGCGAGCGCCGAGGACCTGCAGCGCGTGAAAGGTGTGACGGCGAAGGTGGCGCAGGCGATCGTGCAGGCGTTGCAGGGCGAGGAGTGATTGGGGCTCGCATCGTGTGGGCGGCTTGGGAAACGAGGAAGACTGGAACCGAGGAACTACGTGTGGGAGACCTGGGATTGAAGGAAACTTTAGGATTTGCGATTCCATCCTGCTGACGGGCGACAACGGGCCACTGCTGTTGCCGTGAGGCTAGAGTCACGTGCGGTCCGACCGTGCGGCCACACGACGGCATTGGTTCCTGCAGTCCGACGACGGCGACGCGTTCAAGCGAACCGTCGGATGGCAGGGCGCGCTCCGCGCGCCCCTCGAAATCCAGGTTCAGGACCAAGTCGCCCTCGGCGCCGTCGTCGGAAACGGGTCCTGTCGCTCGGACGGCGTGTAGCAGGGCTTCCCCCGCCAACGCGGACGGAAATCGATGGCCTCGAGGACGGCATGAGCCATCGCAGTACATGGATGCAAGAACGCAGCGCGCCGTTCGAAACCCTTCAGGTCCCTCGACCGCCCAAATCCCCGGTCTCCCGCACATCCAGGTTGTCTACGCCGTCTTCATCTCTTCCCGCATCGCGCGCTGGCCTTCCAGCCATTTCTCCGCGTCGATGGCCGCCTTGCAGCCCGACCCCGCGGCCGTGACAGCCTGCTTGTAGCGGTGGTCGAAGACGTCCCCCGCCGCAAAGACGCCATCGACACTCGTGCAGGTCTCGTGCGGCCCCTCCACGACGATGTAGCCCGCCTCGTCGAGGCGGACCTGGCCCTTGAAGAGCGGAGTGTTGGGCGTGTGGCCGATGGCGCTGAAGTAGCCGTCGCAGGGGAAGACCGTCTCCGCGCCCGTCTTCAGGTCCTTGAGGCGGACGCCTTCCACGTGCCCTTCGCCGAGGATCTCCGTCACGGCCGTTTCCCACCGCACCTGGATCTTTGGGTGGGCCAGGGCGCGGGCCTGCATGATCTTGGAGGCGCGGAACGTGCTGCGCCGGTGCACGATCGTGACGGCGGTCGCGTACTTCGTGAGGAAGAGGGCCTCCTCCATCGCGGAGTCGCCGCCGCCCACGACGACCACGCTTTTCTCCTTGAAGAAGAAGCCGTCGCAGGTGGCGCACGCGGAGACGCCGTGGCCGCGCAGGCGCGTCTCGGACGGGAGCCCCAGCCACTTCGCCGCCGAGCCCGTCGCGATGATGACGGCGTCGGACGCGTGCGTGCCCGAGGCACTTGTCACGGAGAACGGCCGGCCCGTGAAGTCCACGGCCGTCGCGTCCTCGTCGAGGAACCTGGCCCCGAAACGCTCGGCCTGCTTGCGCATGCGCCCCATCAAGTCGGGCCCCGTGACGGCGGCCTCGAAGCCCGGGTAGTTCTCGACGTCGCTCGTGATCATGAGCTGCCCACCCGACTCGTAGCCGGCCACGACGAGGACCTGCAGGTTGGCGCGCGCTGCATAGAGGGCCGCGGTGCAGCCGGCCGGCCCGGAGCCGATCACGATGACGTCGGTCGCCACGCGGCGGCCACGGGGGGACCGCATTTGGGGGTTTGGGCGCGGGGGAAAGGCCCGGGTGAAGCACCGGACCGCCCAGCTTCTGCCCACTGAACTCACTGAAGACACTGAAAACAAGTGAGCCGTTTGTTGGCGGGCCAAGCGGTGAAAACGGTGAATTCACGATTTGGTGTTTGCACTGTCGCGACCCCAGCCACGGAAACCACGGAATCGCGACGTCCTCTCGTACGCCGCACGATTGCAACTCCGGTCCAAGTGTCCGAAACAACGGTTCCTGCAGTCCGACGACGGCGTCCACTTCTACGACCGAACCGTCCTGTCATTGCGGAATCTTTTCCTGACGTCGGGTGGCCTGGCGCCAGTGAGTGCGGTGAACCGAGAATTCGCGATTCATGCCACTCATTGAACTCATGGTCCTCCCAGGCCGCCGTTGGAGGGCCGACTCGTGCGCGTCGCCGTCCTCGGGCAGTTGTGTTGACGAAGCCGCCGTTACAAACGGGGAATGGCGGAGACGGAACGACGCGTCTCCTACTTCTTGGACCTGCGGCCTATGGCGGCGACGACGAGGACCGTGGCCCCGGCGCCGGCCACCAAAGTGAGTGCCACGGCGAGCGCGCTGGCGCTGAGGGGGGACGGGACGCTGGCTGCGGCCGCAGGCTCTCCATCGCGTGCGCGGGCGGGGCTCGCCGCCGCAAGGCCATCGCAGCGGTCCCCCGCCCCGTTGCCGTCGGAGTCGGCCTGGTCGCGGTTGGGCACGAGCGGGCAATTGTCGAGGACGACGGGTAGGCCGGCCGGCTGCAGGTTCAGGAGGCCGTCGCCGTCGATGTCGGGGTCGCAGACGTCACCCAGGCTGTCGCCGTCCATGTCGCCCTGGCCGCGGTTGGCCCGCTGCGGGCAATTGTCTGACGCGTCCGCGACACCGTCCTGGTCGAGGTCGGCTGCGGCGGCAAGCAGGCGTGTGCGGGGCGAGGGGCCGTCGGCGTCGCAGGGCAACGCGGCACCGGTGCGGTCGAGGCCGCAGGGGCTCGGGTCGCACGCGTCGCCGGTGCCGTCCACGTCGGTGTCCCACTGCAGCTGGTCGGGGACCGATGGGCAGAGGTCGGAGTCGTCCGCGATGCCGTCCATGTCGGTGTCCCGCATGGGCTCGTGCACAGGCCTGGGGTTCACCGTGAACGTCGCGTCCTGCGTGACGGCGCACTCGCCGTCCGTCAGCGTGAAGACGATGTGGTAGATGCCGGCGTCGCCCCGCTCCGTCGCCCATTCGAGCAGGCCGGAGAACGCGTCGAGGTCGGCGCCTGCCGGCACCTCGCCCGACATCGTGTACTGCAGCGGCCCCTGGTCGGGGTCGAAGCCGTTCAGTTGGATGCGGATGAAGCGGCCTTCCATGACGACGAGGTCGCCCACGGGCTCGAGGAGCGGGCAGCAATTCGTGTCGGCGAAGGCCGTCACGTCATGCGTCGCGGTCGAGGAGAGGCCGTTGCCGTCCACGACGTTGAGGGTCACGGTGTACACGCCGCCGGCGGGAGGGTAGAGGTGGCTCGGGCTGGACACGGTGCTGGTGCCGCCGTCGCCGAAGCTCCAGGCCCAGGATGCGATCGCGGCGCCCGGATGCGTGGACTGGTCCACGAAGCCCACCGTA
>JBHEMF010000062.1:0-7649 GCA_046352665.1 Thermoplasmatota archaeon | reverse complement strand
CCATCGAATGGCTCCTCGCAACGCACGGCTTCAAGGACCGCACGCAGGCGTTCCTAGCGGCCGGCCTGCCCATGGCCGAGGAGGCGGCGCGGGGTGCCGTCGCGAACGCCGGCCTCAGACCCGCCGACCTGGACGGTGTCGTGTACGTCTGCACGACGGGGCTTGCGACACCAAGCCTCGACGCGCGCCTCGCCAACCGCCTCGGCCTGCGGTCCAACATCACACGCCTCCCCGTCTGGGGCCTCGGCTGCGGCGGCGGTGTGGCAGGCCTCGCGCGGGCGGCGGACCTCGCCAGCGTCCGGCCAGAGGGAAACGTCCTTGTCGTGGCACTCGAGTTGTGCTCGCTTGCCTTCGACGTGCAGCGCGCCGTCGGCGTCACCGGCGGCGGCCCCGACAAGAAGGCGCTCGTCGCCGCGAGCCTGTTCTCGGACGGCTGCGCTGCCGTCGTAGTCTCCGGCGACGGTGCGGCACGGTCCGGCAGCCTGCGGTTCACGGGCGCGGCCTCGCATCTTTTCCCGGCCACGGAGCGCGTCATGGGCTGGGACGTGGAGGACCACAACCTCGACGTCGTGCTCTCGCCCGAGATTCCCGCCATCGTGGAGGCGCAGATGGCAGGTGTGGTGCAGCCCTTCCTCGACCGCCATCTGGGTGCTGGCGGTCGGCCCGACCACTGGATCCTCCATCCCGGCGGCGCCAAGGTCGTGGACGCCTACCGGACGGCGCTAGGACTCGGCGACGGAGCCCTGGAGCACACGGAGGCGGCACTCTCCCGCCACGGCAACATGTCGAGCCCGACGGTCCTCTTCGCGCTCGCCGACGCCACCTCCAAGGGCCGGCCGAAGCCGGGCGAGTCGGCGCTCCTCGCGGCGCTGGGTCCCGGGTTCGCAAGCGAACTGGCCTTGCTGGAAGGCTCGTGATGGCGCCGGCGTGGCTCTGGATCGTCCTCGCCGCCGTGGGACTGCAGAGGCTCCTCGAGCTCGCCTACGCCCGCGTCCAGGCGCGCAGGCTCACGGCGGCCGGAGCACAATGGGTGCCCGAGGACGGCTATGGTTTCCTCGTTGCCGTGCACATCCTCCTGTTCGCCGGCGTTGTCACGGAAGGGCTGCTGGCACCGTGGGCCGCCGAGGGCTGGTGGACGTTCGCCGGCGCCTTCCTCTACGCCGCTGGGGCGGCACTCCGCTACACCGCCATGGCTGCGCTGGGCAGGAGATGGAGCACCCGCGTCTACACGCTCCCCGGCGACCCGCTCGTCGCAACTGGGCCGTACCGCTGGATGCGCCACCCGGTCTACGCCGGCGTGGCCCTGGAGCTCATCGGTATCCCGCTGCTCGCCGGACTTTGGGCCACACTCGCGGCAGTTACGTTCCTCCACGCCTTCGCGTTGCGGCGCAGGATCCGCATCGAGGAGCAAGCCTTGGGGCTGGCCTGAGGGAGCGCATCTAATTTTGGCACGCGGCCCGGGCTGATCACAGATTCCACAGACTGACTTTGGGGCCGTCACCTTGACGAGGAACAGAATTCCACAGATGCTTGTGCCTCGAGGCTGACGCATCTGTGGGATTCTGGCATCGCTTCGACAGACCGTTGGCTTTCCGCCCGTGAACCCCAAAGAGTGTCTGTGAAATCTGTGTCCAGTGGGAGCGTGCTAGCGCTGGCGGAACGACACGACGGGCTGCTCGTCCTTGTAGTGCCCGGTCTTCACGGCCTTCTGGATCTTCTCGAAGACCTTGGAGCCGAGGGCGACGGCCTTGCGGCGCGTCTCCTTCACCTCGTCCACCGTCCACGAGCCGTAGCCGCCCTTCTGCATGGCCCGGAGGTTGCCCTTCGGGTCGAGGCCCATCGTGACACGGGTGTCGCAGATGAGCTCCTCGTGCAGGTGCGGATCGACGAGGATCGAGTTGCCGATCTTGGCGAACGTCACGCTGAACGTGGCGTTGTCCACGCGCACGGGGAGCGGCCGGTCCTTGCCGTCGGCATAGACGACCTCCTTCGACTTGGGGTCGGTGGCCGGGAGCTTGGCCGACAGGACCGCGGCGAGGCCGGCGATGCTGCAGGCGTCGAACAGGTTCCCGTCGTAGTCGAGGATCTCGAGGTCCACGAAGACCGCCCAGACGTTCTCGCCGGGCTTCCAGGCCAGGGCCTCGAAGTCGAGGACACCGGATTCGCGCAGGCTCCGGTCCGTGACGCGGGCGAGCTCGATGGCCTCGATGCGGGGCGGTCCCGGCTCGAAGTTGGGGCTTGCCATGGGGTTCAGTTCCGCGCTCGTCATGAAATTCCCGCGGTTCGGTGTGTCGGGGTACGGCTTCTCGAGCTGGATCTTCACACCGCCACGACCTGGGTGTTGCCGAGCTTCACGCGCGCCGAGCCCTGCGCCTTCGACACGAAGTTGACCTGGATGTCGAGCGGGCGGTGGTCGTCGAAGCCGCGGCCGTCCTCGCGTTGGCCCTTGGCGATGAGGGTGCGGATGAAGTCCTTCTTGATGAGGGACAGTGGGTTGTCTTCCATTATGCTCGGACCTCCTCTTCCTGCGCGTCCAGTCTCGCGTTGAAGCGGCGCATGAGGGCGTCGCGCATGAAGACGACGACCTTCTTGTTGGCCTCGATGGCGAGGTCGAGCGCCTTCTCGAACTCGTCGGGGCTGAGGTTGCCGTCCATCTGCAGGAGTACGATCTCGCCGGTCGTGTGGTTCATGCCGACGGGCAGGTCGGCCTCGCCGAAGTTGTCCTCCTCCGTCATCATGTCCACGATGATGTGCCCGGACGCCTTGCCGCACGCGAGGCCCGAGATGAGCCCCTTCATGGGGATGCCTGCGTCCGCCAGGGCGACGGAGGCGCAGGTGAGGGCGGCGCAGCGCGTGCCGGCCGCGGCCTCGAGGACCTGGACGTTCACGTCGATGGCGCCGCGCGGGAACCGCTCGGTGAGGACGACGTTCTCGAAGGCGTCGGAGAGCACCTTCGAGATCTCCTGGCTGCGGCGGTCGGGGCCGGGGCGCTTGCGGTCGCTGGTCGAGAAGGCCGACATGCCGTAGCGCACCTGCACCACGGCCTTGTCGGACTCCTGGAAACGGCGCGGGTTGAGCTCGCGCGGCCCATAGACGGCGCAGATCACCTTGTTGCCGCCCCACTCGAGGTAGGCGGAGCCGTCGGCGCGGTGCAGGACACCGGCCTCGATGTGGATGGGACGGATCTCGTCCGGCTTGCGGCCGTCGAGTCGGATGCCTTTCTTGTTCACGAGTTCCTTGGTCGGGTCGGGTACTCCCATGAGAATCACTCCTGTCCGTTGCTCGGGGCGGCTCCCCGGGCGGCTTCGGCGCCGCCGTCGCCCGCGTTGCCCCCGCGCCCGGAGGCAAGACCGGCGGTCCTCTCGACCTTGATTCCGGCGTCGAGCCCGCCGGGGCGCCGCTTCTCCAGCAGCTCCTTCACCTTCTCCGTGAGCCCCGGCAGGTGGCCCTCGCGCGAGATCGTGTCGATGACCTCCTTGGCGAGGAGCACCTCCTTGGGCTCGCCGTTCACCCAGATGCGGCCGTTCTGGCCGACCTGCATCCAGCACTCCACGTATTCCTTGATGAGGTTGAGCATGGTGCCGTTCTTGCCGATGACGCGCGCCACCTTCACGGGGGAGACCTCGATGATCTCGCCGCCCTCCAGTTTCGTGAGGTTGCGGTCCTTGAGGGTGACCTGCACCTTCTTCTGGTCGTCCACGAAGAGGACCTTGCAGAGGATGGCGTCGCCGGCCTTCAGGTAGCTCGTGGTCTCGCCGAAATCGACGCGCCACGGCACCTCGGAGACGTGCATCGGGCAGAGCCAGGGGGCGCGGATGTCCACGATCCAGTTGCCAGGGTTGGCTTCGCGGATGACGCCCACGACCTGGTCGCCGGGGCGCGGGTCGTAACTGCCGCTCATGGGCAGGACGGTCACTTTCTCGCCCAGGGGCTGCAGGAGGCCGGCCGTGATGGCGACGACGCGGTCGCCGACCTTCTTCGTGCCGGGGCCGGGGATGGAGCGCTTGTCGCCCACGGTGTCGCCGGGGAGCACGAGGTGCCGGTCGGGGTTGGTGGTTCGGTTCATGGTGTTTCCTGTGGGGAATGTCGGGTGGTATTCTGTCATGCGAGGAGCTTGGTGGTGACGTGGCCGTGCGTCACGGAGTTGAGGCGGTCGTAGACCTCGCCCTGCATGCCGGCCGGGATCTCGATCACGACGATGAGGGAGCCGTCTTTCTGCCACTCCTCCTGCTGGATCTCGCCCAGTTGGCGCACGGCGCCGTAGGTGTGGCCGGTGTGCTCGGCCGGGATCTTGATCGCGACCTTCACCTTCTCGAAGGCGATGGGGATGAGGGGGCGCAGCCGCTTCATGGCCTCCTCGACCTGCTCGTCGGCGTGCTTCAGCGGATCCACGCGGAACTTCGCCTCTTCGAGGGCACGCTCGATGCGGTCCCGCGGGTGCGGCGTCTTCGTCTGCGGGTTCCAGGCGTTGCGGAGGATGAAGTCGATGACGCGCTTGTGCTTGGCGTCCGCCATGCGCTTGCGCTGCTCCGACGTGAGCTGCACCTCGCCCTCGGCAAGGATGCGCTGCGCGATGGCGATGATGTCCGTCGTCTCGAACCCCTTCAGGAGCTGCTCGTCGCTCGCCTTCTTGCCGTCGGTCCAGTGCGTGAAGACCTGGTCCACGGCGAGGATGGCGCGCACCTCGTCGGGCACCAGGGTCTTGCCGTCGCGCATCTTCTGCTGCAGCGCGTCGGCGCCGTCGGGATCGACCAGGACCTCGTAATGCGTCGCTAAGCGGTCGAGGCGGGCCACGACGGCCTTCTCCAGCGAGACCAACCTAGGCCTCCGCCTTGCCCTTGAGGTGCGACTTCACGTCCGCGTCGGGGACCCTGCGGAAGGCGCCCAGGCCGTCCGGCGAGGTCTCGACGAGGGCGATCTCGAGCGCCTCGGCGTTGAGCTTGTTCTCGGTGGCCGCGTTCAGGGCCTTGATGCCGAGCTGGATGGCGGCCTCGACGGGCATGTGCTCCTTGAATCCGGCCTCCAGGGCCTCCATCGCCTGCTGCCGGCCCGAGCCGACGGCCGAGGCACGGTACTCGATCAGGGCGCCGGACGGGTCGGTCTCGAAGAGGCGCGGCCCCGTCGTGTCCACGCCGGCCATGAGAAGGGCCGTGCCGAACGGGCGGCCGCCGCCGAACTGCGTGTAGGACTGCTTGTAGTCGCAGATGCGCTTGGCCAGCGTCTCGACCGGGATGGGTTCGTCGTACGTGACACGGTTCATCTGCGCCTCGACGCGGGCGCGGTCCACGAGGGCGCGCGCGTCGGCCACAAGGCCCGAGGTGGCGCAGCCGATGTGCGTGTCCACGTGGAAGATCTTCTCGATGGAGCCGGGGACCACGAGGCGGCTGGAGACGCGCTTGTCCACGAGGAGCGCCACGGCGCCCTTGGCGCGCACACCGACGGCGGTGGTGCCGCGCTTCACGGCTTCGCGGGCGTACTCGACCTGGAAGAGCCGGCCGTCCGGCGAGAACACCGTGATGGCGCGGTCGTAGCTGGCTGCGTTGGGCTGCATGGTCCACCGTGGAGGTGGACCCTAGAAGCAAGGCCTCCCAGGCCGACGGCGATAGGGTGCCGTCGAGGGGTGGCGGGTCCGGTCCGCCTCAATGGGCAAAGCCGGATCCATCAGGGCCCCATCCATTGGGCGCCCCGCTTCACGGGTCCTTTGACGGTTCCGGGGAGTTGGTCTTGGTTAAAAAGGCGGGGGTTGCGGACGGCCCCCCGCTGGCCCGGACGGCCTGCACCATCGAAGCCAACAGGCGGCCTAAGGCGCTCAAGTTTCGGACGGTTTCGTCCGATCGTGGCCGACAATCCATCTGAACCACCGATACTCCCTCTTTGGTGAGATTGACTAGATGTTTGGGTGGGGGAGGTTTTCGGAACCGGGCGAAGGGGGGGTTCCGATTTGTTGGCGCGTTTGTCGTGGTTGGCTTTAGCGCGCTGAAGCGCTACATGCCGAGATACGACTTAAGGCTTGCCTTGCATGTTTGGAAGTCCTTGCTTGGCAAGGTCTCTGAATTTCTGCCCGCGCCTATGCATCTTTTCGATCGAAGGCCTAAGAATATGGCCAGGCATTTCTGGGGGTTTGGCTCGGGGATGCTTGGGCGTAGGCCCTTCAAGCCGTAGCCCTTCCTTGTGGCCCCGGAAAGGCCTTCTGGCCGCCGCGGGGGCTTTAGCCCCCGCGCTACCGGGGCCTAGCGTGGTCTGGTGGTCGCGGCCGGTACAGGCTTGGCTCGTCACGCGTAGGGGGCGCTGAGGGCGTGTAGTTCGGTGGCATCGACGGTATGGAGGAAGATGCGGTGCCAGTCGCCGCACTTGGAGCAGGGGCAGCCTTCGCGGTGGGGTTCCGGGCGCCCGCCGGTGACGCGGCGGGTGCTGGCGATGGCTTTTCCCTTCATGTGGCCGTGGTCGCTATGCAGGCTATTGTTTCCTCCCATGTGGATGCGGAGGCGGGCGCAGTACTCTTCGTAGGCGGAGGACCAGTCGCGGCTGCGCATCCATGTGGTCTCGTGCCCTTCCCTGTAGGATTCCCAGCCGACGAGTTGTTGGTCGCGGTCGTACCGGAGCTTGCGGAGGTCAATCATCTCGCGGACTTGGTACGCCAGGATTTTCGCGTAGGGGGCGTAGCCCTCCACGACTTGGCCAATGTAGAAGCTCGTCGCTCGGGCTCCGAGGCGGAGCGCTTGGGCGTGCTTCTCGACGATGCGGACGACCCGCTCGCGGTCTTCCGTGAAGTCGAAGTACGGCAGTACATCGACGCGCCCTCCATTGACGGTGTAGCCGTTGATGGTGAGGTCGATGTGAGGGTGCCTGCGGGCCAGGCCGGCCTCGCCGTGGTCCTGGTACGTCATGTGCGCGCCCAGACCTTCACCGTACATCTCTAGGAGGGTGCGCCACACGACTTCTTTGAAGGCGCGGGGATTTCCGCTGGCCTCCAGGCCCCAGGAGTGTGCGGACGTTCCGTTTCCTCTTCCTAGGCAGGACTGGCAGTTGGGGTCGGGTCTGTCGTCAGTGTCCCCGGGGTCGCATGCGGGGCACCGTTTGGCGTAGATCGGGGCGGTGATGACGATGTGGCTGAATCGGGGCTCCTGGCCGGCGGGGGTGCAGGCCGCCCAGCGGTCGAAGACGCGGTGTCGGCGTCGGAAGTGTTGGTGGTTGACGCATTCGAGGCACCATGGGATTTGGTCGCAGCGCTTGGCCCAGAATTTGATATGGTCCGGATCGCTGGGCTGTGCTTGCGTCACGAAATTGTGCAGTCCGCAGGAGCGGACCTTGGCCCAGATTTTGGGGCGGTGGTCGGCAAGGTATTGGCGTGCGTCCTCGTAGCGGTCCCAACGTTGCACGACGGCGGCACGGTAGTTTGCGATCGCCTCGTCAAGGTCGTTGCGGTGGATGACGGGCAATTAGTCCATTCTCCTGGCAATCCTGGGGTCTTCCAGTTTGGCGAGGACGCGGCGCCAGGTAGACTTGGCGACGACGTCGATGCGGGTGTGCGCCGTTAGGTGTGTTTGGCATAGGGATTGGCCGCAGAGGCCGCATTGTTGGCGTTCACCCTGGCAGGGTTGGCCGTGCCAGGCGCCGCACGGCAGGTTGCTGCCGGGTCGGTACAGAAT
>JBHEMF010000061.1:0-7707 GCA_046352665.1 Thermoplasmatota archaeon | reverse complement strand
TCTGTCACCGGTCCTTCTGGTCGGCGTTGTGCGGGTTCACGAACTTGAGGTAGACGAAGCCCGCGACCATGACGATGATCATGCCGAACAGCCCGATGAGTCCGATCCAGTACTGCTGCAGGCTGATGCCGAACTCCGGGGCCACGACCTTCACGGCGGCTCCCAGTTGGGCGCCCTCGGCGTCCGTGAGGTCCATGAACGTCTGGTACACGTGGTCGCCGGGGTCGTTGCCGTTGATGCCGTTCACGTCGTTCACCAGGATGACAAAGTGCACGGCGCCCGCGTCGGGTGCGGTCCAGGTGACCGTCCACTTGGTGTGCTCGGCATTCGTGTGCGTGGCTTGCGAGGAATCCTTCGACGTCTGCACGTCCGTCGAGCCCGCCGGCACGGAGAACTTGCCCGACGACGCGCGGATGTTGAAGCCTGCGTGGTTCGCGAGGGTCGGAGCCTGCTCGTTGCCGAGGGTGATGTTGATGGTGTAAACGGCACCTTTGGCATAGACCATGCCGGGTGGGGCGGCCCCGGTGGCGTCGTGGATCGTGACCTGCAGGTCGTTTCCGGAGTCCGGCCAAAACTGCGCCTTGGTGCCGTGGCAGGACGTGCAACCGACCTTCTCGAAGTCGGGGGGATATATCTGGGTGTCCTTGTCCATGCCCGTGGGCAGGCCCCAGCCGGGGTTCGAGACAAGGAGCGCCACGACGGCGAGGGCCGCGGCGACGGAGAGCGCCCGCCAGGAGGGACGAAGCGCCAGGAGGGGCTTCACGGGCGCGGCCAAGCCAGGGCCGGTTATAAGGGCCGCGACGGGAAAACGGAGCCAGTGCCTGCGCCGCGACGGGAGGGAAGCAGGGCGGCCGGGCGCCGGGGTTGCCAGGCCTTAAGACCGGTCGCGGACTCGCGGCAAACGACATGGCCGAACGCCAGCGCAAGTCGAAGCCCCGCAAGGAGGAGCCGGTCGAGGAGGACGAGAAGCGCTACAACTGGTGGCAGCTTGCCATGTACCTCGTCGCCGCCATCGGCGTCATCATCGTCATGCTCATCGTGAGCGCTTTCCTCTCGAACGCCAACAAAGGTCCCGACACGCTGCTGTACTGGCTCTTCCTCGGCGCCGTCGTCCTCGCCGGCCTGCTGTGGCTCGCGGGTTGGCTCGCGGACCGCAAGACGGCATAGGCCACGGGGCGCCGCGTGCCCGAGCGCATCTCCGACGTCTCCGCAATGGTCGCGGAGCGCGCAGCCGACTGGTCCGAGGAGCACGGCCGCGTCTCCGTCAGGCGGCGCCGCTTCGGCCACATCCGTGCCGCTCTCCTCCGGCTCTTCGGCATCCCAGCCGTCCTCACCGTGCACCTCGACCCACTCGGCTCCGAAGTCTGGCTGCTCTTGGACGGCGTGCGCACCGTCGACGAGGTGCGGCGCGAGCTGGAGCGGACGCGGCCGGACGAGACGGACCTCGGGCCGCGCCTCGGCAAGTTCATCGGCGCCATGGTGTCGCGCCGCCTCGTCATCCTGCGGACGCCCCGTTAGCAGACTCGGTACTGGTAGGTCGCGGAGTAGTAGAGGAAAGCGCGGCTTGCCGTCGCCGGGTTGCCGTCCAGGTCGTCGTGCAAGGTCCACTCGACCACGACGGCGCTGGGTGCCCCCGGCTGCGCGCCAGGCTGCGACAGGTCGATGTGCAGCGTGAAGTTGGTGTACGTGCCGGGCGAGAAGCTCCACAACGGCTGCCCCGGGTTGGACGGGCCGGGCGCCCCGCGGGCCGGGTCGTATGCCAGGAGCTCGCGGCCGTCGTCCTCACGGTGGAAGCGCGCCTCGATGCGGGCATCTTTCGCCTCGATGCCCTGCTGCTCGCCGCCGCGCGCGTGGAAGTCGAGGACGACGCGGTCGAGCGCGCGCCCCTCGTCGCGCAGCAGCCCCGCGCCGAGGAAGTCCTGGTGCGTTCCCGTCGAGTTGCCGTCGAATGCCTCGTGGAAGATGCTCGGGCTCAAGCCCTGGCTCCACGCCGGGCACGCCGGCGTGAAGGCGGGCGGCGGTGCTGCGCATCCCGCAAGGAGGGCGAGGGCCAAGAGGACGCGCATGGAGGCGCGGGAGCGGCCCCTGCCGCTTGAGGGTTGCTGCCGCTGCTGTCGTCACGTCACGGCGCCGCAGACGCGGTACAGGAAGGAGACGGTGTATTCCAGCGTGGCGTGGCCCGGCGCGGGCCCGGGGGCGAACGCGACATCCAGCCGCAGCGGGCCTACATCGGCGTTGGCGTCCTCGCTGAGCGGATGCAGGAGCACGTCGAAGTCGTGGTGCGTCTCGTTGCCGCCGGGCCGGAACACGAGCACCGGCACCGACTGGAACGGCTGGCCCGCGGACCGGTAATCGTAGAAGTTGAGGCCATGCGTCGTGTTGCCGACGGCGGCGTGCACCTCCAGGTCGCCGCCCACGAGGTCGAGGCGTTCGACGCGGATGCGGTACATGTCGAGAGGGTGGCGCCCGAGAGTCGCGGCCGGCGCATCGACGGCGATGCTGCGCGTCGGCGAGGTCGCGTCGAGGGCAGCGCCGCCGGGCACGGTTTCCGGGCCCGCGACCCATTGCGGGCAGTAGCCGATGAGCGGGCTCGTCGTCGTGGCCTGGTCCGGCATGATGCAGCCGGCTGCCAGGACCGCCAAGGCAAGGCCGATCGCCCAACGCATGCAGGCGGCGAGACACGGCCCGTGCAAGACCGTTGCGGCCATTGGTGGCAGGGCCTGCTTGGGGCAACGCCAAGCCTGTCCCTCATGCCTTATCGGAACCACGCGCCGAGACCGTACCATGCCCAACGTCCGGTTGCCGGCGCCCCTCGTTGCCGGGGCCGGCCTCGTCCTCCTCGTGGGCGTCATCGTCTATGGCGCCTTGGCCCATGCGCCGTTCCGGATGGCGTACCTTGTCACCGCGGCGCTGGGCGTGGCCCTGCAACTGGTGGCGCCGAAGCTCGACCGCAACGTCGGATCCGGCGTGGCCGGAGAAACTACCAGGCGCGGACGATCTTGGCGCCTAGGTTCTCGATGAGCGCGTCGCCGAACTCGCTGGTCTTCAGCAGGGTGGCTCCCGTCATGAGGCGCTCGAAGTCGTAGGTCACGCGCTTCTGTGCGATGGTCTTCTCCAGGGCCCCCTCGATGGCGTCCGCCGCCTCGGTCCAGCCCATGTAGCGCAGCATGAGCACACCCGAAAGGATGACCGAGCCCGGGTTCACCTTGTCCTGGTTGGCGTACTTGGGTGCCGTGCCGTGTGTGGCCTCGAAGATGGCGTGGCCCGTGAGGTAGTTGATGTTGGCGCCGGGTGCGATGCCGATGCCGCCCACCTGGGCCGCGAGGGCGTCGGACAGGTAGTCGCCGTTCAGGTTGAGGGTCGCGATGACGTCGTAGTCGTTGGGGCGCGTGAGGACCTGCTGCAGCATGGCGTCGGCGATGACGTCCTTCACGACGATGCCGCCCTTGGACTCGGGCAACCGGACCCAGGGGCCCTGGTCGATGACGGCGCCGCCGAACTCCTGCACGGCCACCTCGTAGCCCCAGTCGCGGAAGCCGCCCTCGGTGAACTTCATGATGTTGCCCTTGTGGACAAGCGTCACGGACACGCGATCGTTCTCGATAGCGTACTGAATCGCCTTGCGAATTAGCCGCTGACTGCCCTCCTTCGACACGGGCTTGATGCCGAGCGCCGATGTGTCGGGGAAGCGGATCTTCTTGACGCCCATCTCGCGCACGAGGAAGTCGCGGAGTTTCCGCACCTCGTCGGAGCCGGCCTTGAACTCGATGCCGGCGTAGATGTCCTCCGTGTTCTCGCGGAAGACGACCATGTCCACCTTCTCCGGCTCCTTCACGGGCGACGGCACACCCGGGTAGTAGCGCACAGGCCGAAGGCAGACGTAGAGGTCGAGCTGCTGGCGCAGGGCGACGTTCAGGCTGCGGATGCCGCCGCCCACGGGCGTCTCCAGCGGGCCCTTGATCGCGACCTTGTACTGCGTGATGGCATCGAGGGTCGCCTGCGGCAGCCAGTCGCCCATCTCGCGGTACGACTTCTGGCCGGCGAGGACCTCCATCCAGGCGATGCGGCGCTTGTTGCCGTACGCCTTCTCGATCGCGGCGTCGATGACGCGCCGTGCCGCGCGCCAGATGTCGGGACCGGTGCCGTCGCCTTCGATGAACGGGACGACGGGATGGTCGGGCACGACGAGCCGCCCGTCACGCGAGGTGATGGGCTTGCCGTCCTTGGGCACCGTTGGGCTCCAGCCGGGCACGGATGCGCCTGAAAGGAGGGGATACTTGAGCGTTGGGGGACACCCAGGTGCTTTCCAGCTCCCGGGGGCCAAAGCGACCGCGGCTAGCAACGCGGACACCGGCAACCAGCCTTCAACATCCTGGCGACGAAACTACGGCAAGAACGCGCAAGCCAGCGAGATCCTTTGCATGTGCAGCCTACAACGGCTCGTACGGGGCGGAACACGAAACGCGCGTGGATTTTGCCGACGACGTGCGCGCCCCTATCCCGCGTGAGCTTTCTTGTTGGGAAGCCGCACCTCGAACTCGCTGCCTTTTTCCTCTCCGTCGCTGCGCACGTCCAATGTTCCGCCGTGCTGCTGCACAACCGCACGAGATAGGTAGAGGCCGAGTCCTGAACCGAGCGCCTCCTGGGCGTGTCCCTGGACTTGGGTGAACGGCTTGAACAAACGTGAAATCTGTTCCTCCGTGAGGCCCAAGCCCGTGTCGATCACGCGCAAGGTCGTCCAACCATCACCGCTTGCGAGCTGGATCTGGATCTTGCCGCCTTTGGGTGTGTAGCGCACCGCATTTCCGACCAGGTTGGCCAGAACCTGGCCGATGCGGCGCGCGTCGCCCTCCACATGGACATCCTCGGGCGCTTCAAGTTTCATGTCGAGACCGCGCTCATCCGCCTGGGGTTTGAGCGCCTCGTAGATTTCGCCGGCAACGCTAGAGAGGTTGAAGTCCTCGCGTTTCAGGACCAGGTTGCCTGTCTCAAGTCGCGCAATATCCATGAGGTCGTCGAGCAGCAATTCAAGGCGCCGCAGGTTCCGGGTGGCCAATTTGATGGCCTTTCTCTGTTTCTCGTCCTTCGGGTCCATCATGTGCAGTTGCATGTTGACCGTCGAAAGCGGCGACTTGAGGTCGTGGCTGGCCATCTGCATGATGGTGGTCTTGAAGCGGCTGGCGTTCTCCGCCTCGACGAGCAGCTTCCTTTCGTTCTCCGTGTATTGCAAGCGCTCCAGCAGCGTGGTGCAGCGGTCCGAGACGGCCTGAAGCATCTGCAGGTCGCGGGTGGTGAAGACGCGGGTGATGGGGCCGCCCACAACGAGGATTCCGGTGGTTTCGCCAACGGGCGAGATCCGGGTGCCCGCAATGGTCTGGATCGTGGGCAACGGCAAGATGGCGCCCTCTTCCGGTGCATGCGTCGTCTGCCTGAAAACGAGGGGCACCGTGCTCGACAGGATGGCCGCGACGACACCGTTGTCTCGTGACAAGGAACCATCGCCAACGTTGGCGAGTCCTTCAGGCCATCCCGCCTTGGATTGGATATGCAGCTTCTCGCCCGGAGGGGCGAGGAAGACGGCGGCGACCTCGACGTCGAGGATTTCCCGCGTCTTCTCCAGCAAATGTGGCATCATCTCCTCGCGCGGGGTCTCGCTCATGGTCACGGTGAGAAGTGATTCGTAGGCACGCAGCCGAAGCGCACGACGGACCTGTTTCTCGAAGTGGGCTTGCGCGTGCCGCTGGACACCGTCTGGACCTTCGCGCTCCGCCAGCGCCTTCAACGTGGAGACGAGTTCGGCCTCCTCGGCGATGAACCGCTCGTAAATCGGGTCGCTGGATTCCGGCGCGCGCAGTAGTGGCATGACCCCCATGGTGCCCACCATGAGGGCGGTGACGTCCCCCAGTTTTTTGGGCTGATGCCTGGGGGCAAAATTCGTGTGCATCCTATGGCACCCTCCGTTCTTGGGATTCGCCGGAGCCTGGGACCACCAATTCACCGGACTGTGCCGTATGGCGCCCCTGGCATGGGCCGCCGCAAGGGTGGCAGTTTGCGTTGGGGCAGGGCTTTCCTTCCGGTGTCCACGCTCGCATGAGAGGAACCAGACGAAGGTCATCACAGCAGATGCAAACCCAAAGCCGGTACGTCACCGGCAAGGGTATCACCGCCCCGGCTGATTCGAGTGAAGCACCCCGCAGATGCATCGCGAGAGCGTGATGAGGCGGACCGTGGTCGCCCCGTAGGCAGGGCACGTCTGGCGTGGCGCAAAACTCGTCTTCTCTTGCCTTTCGGCTCGCTGGGTTGTTGGCATGGGGCTCCCCTTGTGGACCAAGGGGAGAGGTGGACGCGCGTTGGTGGAGGTGAGGGCGAACCCTCAGGGGCTCCAACGAGGGGAGACGCGACCCATTAAGACGGTTTCCATAAGCGTGAGGTGCGGTTAAGCTGGATGCTTCCGGCTGGTCCCGTCGGTGGCCAGCGGCCGAATGGAACGGTGACGTCACGGAGCGCCGAGCCATGGCTCCGAGGACCAACGTTGCGGCCCTAGCGTTGCGGACGCGTCGGCCGGGGCGAAGCGGCAACCGGTTCCTCGATGGACACCAGCCCGAACCGCCGCCGCAGGGGACGAGGCGGATAGTAGCCGGCGAGGATGCACAAGGCGGCCGCGAGGCCGATGAGCCGGCTTCCCAGTTGCCAGCCATCGGAGTTGTCGTAGCCCGAAAGGGATGCCGCCAAGGCGCTGCCGAACCAGACGAGGATGCTCGCGGCGACGACCGTGATGCGGTACCGCAAGGCGCGCTCCCTGACCCGGTACGCCAAGCTTCCGTAGGCCAGTGCGGACAGCAGTGGCGGGGCGATGAGCAGGACGACGGCCCAGGCAAACAGCGGGTCGCCTGCGAGGGGGCGCTCGTAGTGCACGGCAATCTGCCAACGCTGGCGCTCCACGCCCATGGGCAAGTGGGAACGGACGACATAGATGAGGAAGACCAGGTAGGCCGCATAGGCCGCGACGATGGGCCGCCACCACCGCAGCCTGCCGGTGAACAGGAACACCAAGTAATGCAGCAGGCAACCCAGGCCAACGCTCAGCAGCATGAGGGTGAAGTAAGAGAGTGCGACGTAGAGGTCGGCGTCCAGCCAGTCGAAGCTGGCGGCGATCGTAGCCAGGGCGGTGATGATGGTGATGGCCGCTAGGCTTTGCCACCAGATGGCAAAAGCGCCCAGCGGCAAGGCCGCCTCGCCAACGACGCGCCGTTGGCCAATCCGGTGGCCGACGTAGGCATACACGACGCCGCTGGCCAAAGCCAGCAACCCTCCGGTGACCAAGGTCAGTGTCGTCATGGGTCCCTCGCTGAGTTCGCCTTTGCCCGCGATGAGGAAGAGGACGCCGGTGCCGCCGTGGCCGATGCGCCGCTCAGAGGCTCTGCGAGACGACCTCCGCCTCGCTGTGGCCGCAGTCCATCTGGCTAGCGCCCGACAGAAGGCGCGACACGTGGCCCGCCTCCGTGAGGGGACCGAACTGGGTCTTGCAGACCCGGCAGCGCAGGGTCCACGCCGGCTTCGACACGGTCTCCCGGAAAAATCTCGCGCCTACATGAATCTGCGCTCGCCGGCCATCCTTTCTTCACGCATCGCCACACCGTGCTACCTGTCGGCGCCGCCGATTCCGCGGTAGGCGAAGCCAATGTGCCGTTCTTCCCGGTGTACCGC
>JBHEMF010000060.1:0-7866 GCA_046352665.1 Thermoplasmatota archaeon | reverse complement strand
GCCCTGGACGAGCTCCTCGGGAACGCTGGCCCCCGACGTGACGCTGACCGTGCCCACTCCGTCGAGCCAGGCCTCGTCGATCTCTGCCGCGTCGTCGACGCGGTGGGCCGCCTTGGCGCCCGACTCGAGCGCCACCTCGACCAGCCGCACCGCGCGGCGCACAAGGGTCCTGCCGTCTGCGATGCCGCGTGGGACGAGCAGGTGAGCATGATCACCTCCTACCCGGGCCTCTGGCCCGAGCACATCGAGGACGTGGTACTCAAGGCCACGGTCATCGTCGGCACAGGCCTCGGCCACATCGCGCGCCGCTGCCTGCCCGGTGTCAAGAACGTCATCGCCAAGGGCGCCCACGTCGTCATGGCAAGTCAATGCATCAACGGCGCCGTCAACATGAACGTCTATTCCACGGGCCGCGACCTCCTACAGCTCGGCGTCCTCCCCGCCGAGGACATGCTGCCCGAAGTCGCGTACATCAAGATGATGTGGATCCTCGGCCACACCGAGGACCGCGACGAGGTGCGCCGGCTGTTCCTTAGCCCGATGGCGGGGGAGATCGGGGAGCCGGTGGACGTGCGAAGCTTCGCACCGGCAACGTTGGAGGCCCAGAAGTGATAGGTTTCGGCGGCCAGGAGGGTGAGGGGGGACCTTGCCGGAGACACTGCGGATTGCGCCATCCCCTCCGTATGCTCGTGGGCTCCACGACTTGCGTGACGCCAACGTTGTCGGAGAGGTTCGCGAAACCTCTTGCATTCACGCATCCCCCCGACGGCAAGGTCGCCTGGCAATGCGTGGAGCCAACGAGCATACCGAAAGGGCGGCTTCCCCCAGCAGAGAGGCACCGGCATGGCTCCGCTCCCCCGCGCCGCTCCCGCCCCGCCTCAATCCATCGTGAGGGCCATGTGCTCGATGTCGCCGCCGTCGTCGGACTGGGCATGGCCCTGTCGGAAGTCTGCGCAGGCACACCTTCGTTCGGCGCGTTCGGCGTGGTCGGCGGTTCAACTTGTACCACTGGTGACATCACCCCCTCCGACATCCATGGAATCCGTGCCCGCGGCTGGTCTGGTGCGGAGGCGATCGAATGACCCTCTCCGCCGACGAAGCAGCCAAACTTTCCCAATCCCCCAAGCTCGACTACCAGGCCATCGGCTTCCTCTGCGGCCTCGAGATCCATCAACAGCTCGACACGCGCAAGCTCTTCAGCCTCGTCCCCAGCGACGTCGTGGAGCCCGACGAGGTGGCACGCCGGACGGTGGCGACGATCGAGCGCCGCTTGCAGCTCACCGGCTCTGAGTTGGGGGAACTCGACGCGGCCGCGGTGGCCGAGTCCCGCAAGGGCCTCCGTTTCCGTTACCTCGCCATCGATGGCTTGACGAGCCTCGTGGAGACCGACGAGGAGCCGCCCCATCCCATGTCCGAGGATGCGCTTGACGTTGCACTCACCTTGGCGGGCCTCGCGGGAAGCCGTCCCATGGACGAGATCCACGTCATGCGCAAGACGGTGATCGATGGCTCCAACACGTCGGGTTTCCAGCGCAGCGCCCTCGTGGCGACGGGCGGCCGCATCGAGGTCGAAGGCGGCGGTGTCCCGCTGTGGACCGTCGCGCTGGAGGAGGACTCGGCGCGCAAACTCGACGAGCCTGCCCGCGACGGTGTGGTCTCCTACACCCTCGACCGCCTCGGCATTCCCTTGATCGAGATCGCGACGGGGCCGGACTGCAAGGATCCGCAGCATGCGCAACGCGTCGCGGCCCGCATCGGGGCGCTGCTGCGCAGCATCGTAGGGCCCGATGGCAAGGGGCGCGTGAAGCGCGGCCTCGGCACCATCCGTCAGGACCTCAACGTGAGCGTGGCGGTCGGCAGCCGCGTCGAGATCAAGGGCGCCCAGGACCTGCGGGCGCTTCCCCGTGTCATCGAGGCCGAGGCGCGCCGCCAGCTGTGGATGCACCACGTCGCCGAGTCGCTCAGGTCGCGCGGCTTCCAGCCGTCCGAACCGGGTTCGGCCGCCGACGTCTCTGCGCTGTTTGCCAAGTCCGAGGCGAAGATGGTGCGGGACGCGTTGGGCAAGGGCGGTGCTGTCTTCGGTCTCCGGATCCCGAAGGCCGCCGGACTTCTCAAGGGCGCCACCAAGGACGGCCCCCGCCTCGGCCGGGAATTGGCCGACCACGCCAAAGTGCAGGCCGGCGTCAAGGGCATCTTCCACTCCGACGAACTTCCCGCCTACGGCATCACCGACGTCGAGGTCGGCGCCGTGCGGACCGCTCTGCACTGCGGCGCAACGGATGCTTTTGTCCTCTGCGCCGAGCGAGAAGCCGTCGCCCGCCGTGCCCTCGACGCTGTCGCGGAACGCATGCGTGCGGCGCTCACTCCCGCCAAGGAAGTCCGCGGTGTCCAGCCCGACGACTCGACGCGTTTCCTGCGCCCGATGCCTGGGGCCGCCCGCATGTATCCCGAGACCGACGTACCGCCCATCCGTGTAACGCGCGAGCGTTGGGCTGCGACCCTTGCGCACCTGCCGCCCAAGCCGGAGGATAAAGTGCAGGCCTTCGTGCAGGCGCACGGCCTCAGTCCCGAACTGGCCAAGCAACTGGTCGCGGAGGGCTTCGACGCCGACTTCCAGGCCCTCGTCCAAGCCGGCGCCGACGCCGCCCTCGCCGCGCGGATCCTGTTGCAGTTCCTGCCCGAGCTGCAGCACCCCGCGCGTGCACTTGCGGCACTGCCCGCGGTCGTGGGGAAGCTGCGCGCCGGAGGCTTCGCGAAGGAGGCCCTGCCCAAGATCCTGCAAGCCATCGACGCCGGCGCAACGCCCGAGGAAGCCGTGCCGAAATCGGGAGGCGGGGCCGCCGACGCCGCCGCCGTCGATGCCGTCGTGCGCAAGGTCGTGGCCGAGCGCCTGGAATTCGTGAAGTCACGCGGCCTTGCGGCACAGGGCCCGCTCATGGGGCCCGTCATGGCGGAACTGCGCGGCAAGGTCGATGGCGCCGTGATCGCGGCGCGCCTCAAGGCCGCCATCGAGGCCGCGGTCGGGGATGCGTAGCGTGCCCTACGTGGGACGGCCTGGCATCCCGCCCGCCGTCGCGGCCCTCGTCGCCGCCGGCCGCATCCGGAAGACGGACCGCATCCTCGACGTGGGTTGCGGCACCGGCACGGATGCCCTCCTTCTTTCCGCCTGGGGTTTCCGCCACGTCGATGCCGTCGATCCAGACCGTGCGGCCATCGCGACGGCCCGCCGCCGCGCCACGCGTCGGCACCTCAACCACCGGGTCCGTTTCCAGGTGATGCCCGCCGAGGGCCTGCTTGCCGAATTCGGGCCGCGGCGGTTCGATGTCGTCCTGCACACACTCGTCGCCAACAACCTGGGCCGCCGCAAGGACGAGCATTTCCGCAACGTCGCCGCCGTCCTCCGAGCGGACGGCCTCCTCGTCCTGCACGAACGCCTCGGCCGCGGCTGGGCCAACGTCCCTCCCGGCCGCGTTGCGCCCTTGGCCGCGGTCCGTCGCCACTTCGAGCTTGCCCCCGGCGTCACGACGCATTTGGCAGAAGGCCTGTCTTCCGGACCAGGGCACGCCGTCGTCGCGCTGTGGCTCGGCAGGCCGCGGCCAAATTGAACGCCGCCCCTACTCAATGGACTTGAAATTGCCGCACTTCCTGCACGTACCGGAGCCACTCCTCGTCGCAGCGCTTGTCGCTCCAACCCAAAAGCTCAGCCATCCAGTCGAGGACGCGACGCGCCGCCTGCGGGTTGCCGTCGGCGGCAAGGCCCAGGGTGCTGCGCCGCAGCATGTAGTCGCCCAAGTGCTTCGCGTCCTCCTCGTGCACGGCGAACGTGACTTCACAGGGCAGGTTCGGGTCAAGTGGATGGATGGGCCGGTGCGCCTCGGGCCGGCGGTCGGCGTCGAGGACGTCATTCCAGCGGGCGCCGTAGGTGTCCACGAGGTGGGCGGCGCTCTCGACGGGCACGGCCTTCTCGGCGGCGGCGACGGCTTTGGCGCGGAACGCATCCCACGGCTCGGCCGGTCCGCCGGGGTAGCGGGCCTCGCGCGTCGGGTGCCGCTTGGCGAGGTCCGCCTGTCCCCAGGCGCGGGCGATGCGGTCCACGCACTCCTCGGCCAAGGTGCGCGCCGTCGTGATCTTGCCGCCTTGCAGCGTCCACAGGCCGTCGATGGCGTCGCGCTTGGCGTGGTCGTAGAGGATGTGGCGCCGCGTCACGTTCGATTCGGTGACACCTTGCTCATTCACCAGGGCGCGGACGCCGGCGTACACGAAATCCACCTGGTCAAGCGGAGCGTCGGGGAAGTAGCGCCGCGCCGACGCCGTGAGGTACTCCACGTCGGCCGCCGTCGCGACCGCGTCGCCCGGGTCGCCCGCGAAGTCCGTGTCCGTGGTACCGACCACGCAATGCTCGCCCCAAGGCAGGAGGAAGAAGCTGCGGGCGTCCTTGGCGCGCACCATGAAGGCGACGTCGAGGAAGCGCGGCACCACGACGTGGGCGCCCTTGGTCTTGCGCACCTTGGGCGGCGCACCGTCTCCCAGGGCACCCAGGACCTCGTCCACCCAGCAGCCGGTCGCGTTCACGGTGGCGCGGGCGCGCACGCGCAGGTGCCGGCCATCCTCCGTCTCCAAGTAGGCTCCCGTCACGGCGCGGCGCCCCTCGCGCCGCTCGAAATCGAGGTAGTCGAGGCGGGTGCGGGTGAGGGTCACGGCGCCGTGGCGCCTTGCGTCGCAAGCCATCTCGGCCACGAGCCGTTCGACTTGTTGGATCTGTGCGTCGTAGAACGTCGCGGCACCGGCGGGGCCTTCCGGGTCGAGGCCCGGGGCTTCCTGCAGGGCAGCGTCGCGTCGCAGGTACTTGCGGTTCGGCAGCGACTTGCCGCGCGACAGGAGGTCGTAGAGCCAGAGGCCCGTGCGCACGGTGCGGCGGGCGACGATGTGCGGGTAGAGCGGGTAGAGGAAACGCAGCGGCCGCACGAGGTGGGGCGCTTGGCGCAGGAGCCGCTCGCGGTCCTGCAGCGCCTCGTGCACGAGCGCCAGGTCGAAGTTCTCCAGGTACCGCAGGCCGCCGTGCGCAAGCTTCGACGACTTCGAGGACGTCGCCCAGCCCCAGTCGGCCATCTCGACCAGGAGCACGGAGAGTCCGCGCAACGCCGCGTCGCGGGCGATGGCGGCGCCGTTGATGCCTCCTCCCACGACGAGGAGGTCGAACGTCCGCGACTCCAGGTCGGCGGGCGTGTCCACGGGACGGGGATGGCCTGGGCGCGCTTAGGGCATCCGGTCCTGATTTTGCAAGCCGCATCGCCGACCGTTCCGTGCCGGAGGAGTCGGCAGGGCATGGTCGCAGCGGGTCCTGCGTGGGCGCCTTCGGGAGCCTAGGAAGACGGGGAACGAGGAACCGTCCGAGCGGCTTCCCAACTTCCAGTCTTCCTGGGTTCCCAAGACTCCCACACGCGGCGGCGCCGGCTTGACGGAAACGCGCGTGAGCAAGAACGGTTAGCGCTGCACGAGCCGCGCCAGGTCGCGCAGGCCCGACGCGAGACGCGCAAGGGCCGCGTCGGGGAGCGAGTCGAGTCGGACGACGGGGAACTTGGCGTCGCCGTCGAAGCCGTGCACGCGCAGGTCGGGCCGCTCGTCGCACCATTCGCGCCACGCCGCCGCACCGATGCCATGCGACTGCAGGAGGATGCGGCCGAGCTCCAGGCTGGGCTTGGGCGGCTCGCCGTGCGCGACGTGCAAGGTGCCGGCCGTGAAGGTGCGGCCGGTCCCGTCTGGGGCCAGGAGGCGGAGGGCGAGCCGCCCGACGTAGAGTCCGCCGCCGCCGCCTTGCCATGCGTGGGCGAGGGTGCGAAGGCGCAGGCCGGCGTCGGGAGCCAGGCTGGAGAGGAACGGCTGCAGTGAGTTGTCCGGGGCTTGCAGGGTCTCGGGCATGCGCTCGGCGGCAGGAGGGCAAGCGCAGAAAACCGTTGGGCCCGCGCCAACGTGCCTACACTTCCTGCCGTAGGGGGCATTGGGGATTGCCGAAACCTTCTTGGGGTTGGTCTCCTCGGGATGCAGCGATGCGGGACGCCCTCCTGGAGAAGATGGCCGGCGAGATCACCCTCTCGGCAACACCTGGGCCCACCATGCGCAAGTGGCGGGAGTCCTTCGGCTTGAGCCAATCCGACCTCGCGGGCCGGTTGCAGGTGAACCCCTCCGTCGTCTCGGATTACGAGTCCGGGCGGCGCAAGTCGCCAGGCATCGCGACGGTCCGGCGCATGGTGGAAGCGCTCGTGGACATCGACGCCCACCGCGGCGGCCACGTCCTCTCCCGCTACAACTCGCTGTTCAACCCGACGGAGGGCATCTTGGACATCGGCGAGTACCGCCGCAACGTCCCCGCCTCGGAATTCGTGGCCGCCATCGAGGGCCGGGCGCTCGTGATCGGCGACTTGGCCGACAAGCGCGTGCAGGGCTACACCTTGATCGACTCCATCAAGGCCATCGCGAGCCTGAACGCGACCGATTACATGCGCGTCTTCGGCTGGTCCACGGAGCGCGCCCTCGTCTTCACGGGCATCAAGTACGGCCGCAGCCCCATGATCGCGATCCGCGTCCACCCCATGAAGCCGAGCCTCGTCGTTTACCACCGCCCCGAGGACGTGGACAAGCTTGCCTACCGGCTCGCCGACGTCGAGGGCATCCCGCTCGTCACGACGGACCTGGAACTGGACGAGTTGGCGGCGCGGATGCGGGGCCTCCTCGGCTAGCTGGCCAGCCCGCTACTGGTTGCGGCCGGAGCGGCGCGCGACGGCGATGACGAGTGTCGCGAAGACGGCCGCGAGGACGAGGACGGCGACGACGAGTGTCGGCGCACTCGAATGCACGGGGGCCGCGGCTCCAACGCCATTGGGCCTCGCTCTGCAGGACTCCGTGGCCGCCGCCGTGGCGCAGAGACCAGCGCGGCCGCTGCAGGCATCGCCGACGCCGTCGCCGTCCGCGTCGGCCTGGTCCAAGTTGGAGACGAGGGGACAATTGTCGAAGGCCGCGGCATCGTCGCCGGACTGCACGACGCCGTCGCCGTCCAGGTCTGGGTCGCAGGCGTCGCCCACGCGGTCGCCGTCGCGGTCGGATTGCGCGGCGTCGGGGATGCCCGGGCAGCCGTCCAGGGCGTCGGCGACACCGTCTTCGTCCCGGTCGGGGGTGCCGGCGGGGAGCGGATGGAACGTGGGCGGCGCGTCGGGGACGGTGGGTGCCGCGTCGCAGGCGTCTCCCAGGCCGTCATGGTCGCCGTCCGCCTGGGCCGGGTCGGGGACGCTCGGGCAGTCGTCGGAGAAGTCATCGACGCCGTCCATGTCCACGTCGTGCGCCGGCCAGCCGGGGGGCTGCGGCAGGACCGTGATGCGGAGGACCTGTGTCGCGAAGCTCGCCTCGTCGCGCACCGTCACCGTGATGCCCTCGTACAGGCCGGCATCACCCACGCCCGTGAACCAGGTGACGCACGGCCCGGCGGGGTCGAAGGTGGCGCCCGGCGGGAGGCCAGTGACCTCCCAAGTGAGCGTCTCCAGCGGGTCGTCGGCGTCGCGTGCCGAGAAGCAGACGTGCACGTCGCGGCCGGCGCGGATCGTGCGGTCGCCGATGGGGGCGAGCTCGACCGGGCAATTCGGGTGGCCGATGGAGACGACGGAAAGGCTCGCGGTGTTCGTGAGGCCGGTGCCGTCCGTCACCGTGAGTGTCACCGTGTATGTGCCCGCCACGGCGTACTCGTGCGGCGCCACCGTGGGGCTGGTGCCAGTGACCGTGGGCGAGCCGTCGCCGAAGTCCCAGGTCCAGATCGCGATGGCGCCGTCGGGGTCGGTGGAAAGGTCCGTGAACCGCACGGCTGGATCCATGCACGTC
>JBHEMF010000059.1:0-7866 GCA_046352665.1 Thermoplasmatota archaeon | reverse complement strand
CCCTAAGATGCCGGGCTTGTAGTGCTCTTTCGCGGTCGCGACCCACTTCTCTCCGAGTTCGGAGGCGGCACCCAGGAGTGACTCGCGCACCGTGGCCGTGTTGTGGCCGACCACGGTCATCTCGGGGACGAGTTGGTGCGGCGGCAACGTCATCTGCTGCGGCGCGGGGATGCGCACGTGCCCGTCGAGGCTGGACTCGAAGCGCCAGTCGATGCCGAGGAGCTCCAGCGGCGTCCCTTCACGCGTCTTGCGGCTCACCGGGCTGTGGAAGAAGTTGAGGTTGAACACGGGGCCGATCACGTACTCCTCGATGCGCGCCGTGGCAAGCGAGTCCTTGTCGATGACGCCGGCTTTGAGGAGTTGGGTCGCCTTGGCGTTGAATTCCTTGGGGCTTGCGCACGTGAAGAAGCCACGCTCGAGCTTCTTCTGCGCGTGGTGCAGCTTCACGATGGCCAGGCGGTCGATGTCCGCCGGCTCCTTGATGGGCTTGGGGAACGGCAGCCCGGCCTTCTTGAGGAGCCAGTAGTAGTCGCGCTTCTCGCCCCGGTTCTCGCTGCGCAGCATGCTGCGGCTGCCCACCATCGGCACCGCGAAAGCGTCCTCGACGCCGTCGATGCTACAGTAACTCGTCCAGGCGCGGTTGGGGACCCACAGTGCGTTGGCCGCGGTTAGCCGCGCCTGGTTCTTGGGTGCCATGACGTCGGCGTACTTGGCGAACGTCCACGTGTCGTCCACGCAACCGCGGATGCGCTTGCCCTTGCCGTCACGCACCGTGGCGAAGTAGCGCTTGTACACGGACTCGCGCCCTTTCTGTGCCACGGCGATGGAGCGGTAGCCCTCGTCCACGGCGCCGTCATAGACGTCGAGACCCGAATGGCTCGCGATGCAGGAGAGGGCGAGGGCTTTCGGGTCGTAGGCCTCGGCGGCCTCCTGCATGGCCTTGCGCTCAATCATCACGTGCCGCGAGCGGCCATTTCGGCTTAAGTCCGACTGAACCTCGATCCGTCGCAGCGAACCGTTTCAGTCCTCGAGTTCGAGCACGTGCCCGCCCGGAACGCGTCGCTCCCGGATGTCCGGCGGGGATGCGGTCGGCCCGGCGCCGTCGGCCCGCACTTGCTTCAGGAGCCCTTCTAGGTGATCCACCGACTTGCGGTAGTTCTCGACCGCGAGGTGGAAATGCGCCTCGGCGAAGTTCCACGCCTTGCCGAGGTCGCCGTAGCGCAGGCGGAAGGCGCGCTTGCGGTCCACGACCTCGATGCCTTCATCGCTCGCGGCCTCCGGGGCGTCCGCGACGGGACGTTCGATGTAGAGGTCTTCGACGATGTCGAAGTCCTTCAGCTTGTTCAGGTGACGGTAGATGGACGGCATCGTGGTCCCGCAGGCGACTGCCAGTTCCTCCACGGTCCACTCCTTCGTGGGGTGCAGGAGGAAGCAGTCGTAGAACAGCTTGAACGAGATGCCATGGTCCGGGCCCTTACGGGCGGTGTAGCCGACCATGGCGAAGAGCTGCTTCGCGAGCCGTTCCGGGTCCGCCTCGCCGGTGAGGGGGGCGTGGCTCACGACCTGCATCTCGAAGGCCATGGCTTGCGCTGAACCGTTCCATGTTGAAGGCTATTGCGAACCGGTTCGCGCTAACTCGTTGGCGGCGGACGCTCTTCCATGCCCGATTCCTCGTCCTCGCCCGTGGGAGCGGACCAGCCTGGGCGGAGGTGGCGGCGCAGGGCCAAGGCCAGGATGACGAACACGGCGGCCGCAGCCATGAGGACGAGGCCGAGCCAACCGCCGTCGTCGAAGAAGTCGTGGGACGGAGCGCTCTGGGAGGGGGCCGGCTGGGTCACCTGGAACGCGGCATCATGCGCGGCATTGTCCGGCGACGCCGGCGGTTCGGATGCTCCCCCGGCGCCTCCCCCGGAGCCCCCGCCCTGGGCAGGGCCTGACGATGTGCCGGAACTCGCCTGGGACGAGTACAGGTCGGACCCTTCCCCGCGGGGCAATTCCTTGGGGGTCTCCGTCGTGCCCGGGGCTGCCAACGGACTGCTGGCGAGCCACCACCCGAGAGCCCGGCCCAGCATGGCGACCCCGCCGCCGGCCGCCGCGATGGAGAGTCCCAGCAGCACGCTGAACGTCGTGGTCTCTTGCGGATGCAGGAGCTTCTCGCCCGTCCACGTGAGCTCGTAGTAGATCCACTTGCGGCCTTCGTCGTCCCGCTTCTTCACGAGGCCGGCGGCGGTGAGGAGCTGCAGGTGCTCGTGCACCGTCGCCTTGTTGAGGTCCATGTCCCGCGCGAGCTCGGTGAGGGTCTTGCGGCGCTCGTCCAACGCGCGGAGCACGGCAAGGCGCGTCGAGCTTGCCAAGGCCTGGAACGTCTTGGCATCCAGGGTGATCTTGGCCACGGGGAACCATGCCGTCCTTGCGGCACATAACGGTTTGCCTTTCGTTGGGAGCCTGGCGAACGGGGTTGCTGCGTCACTTCGCGTGGCGCGGGCGGCCGGGCGGCGGAACCTCGGTCGGGTTCCAGCGCTCGGCCGTTGCCCATAGCTTGTCGAAGATGAGACGCTCCTTGGCCACGTACTCTGGCACCGTGGTGAGGAACGCCAAGGCACCGTCCGCACCGGGGAAGCCGGGGTGCGATGCCGACACGATGACCAGGCTCTGCTGGTCGTCCGTCAGGATCGAAGTCGAGATCGTGTCGGTGTCCATGATGCGGGTCTCGCCGTTGCGCGGCCCCTCCACCCTCTGCAGTTCGGCGCCCGTCAGGTTGCGGCAGACGAGGAGCCGGACCTCGGTGGACGCCGAGCGTTCGTCGAGGTCCACGGCTTGCGTGAGCTTGGCGAAGCCATTGTGGGCGCCTTGGTGCGTGAACACCATATCGACGCTGCGCTTGGCGCTGTTGACCATGCTCGATGCGTGCACGACGATCGAGTGGTTGCCACGCAACAGGGTGAAGTGCGGCAGGGCCCCGTCGGGCTGGGGCCGGCCGTGCGCCTCGCGCAGCGGTCCCACGATGTCCTTCTCGGCGCGCTGCATGCGCCCGACGAGTTCGCGGATCTGCACGTTCAGGATGTCGAGGACGGTCTGGATGGCCACGGCCGTGAACAGGTGGGGCCGCGTGGCGCTCACCGTGACGAAACCGCGTTGCGCCATGGCCTCGAGCAGGCGGTACACCTGGGGGCGTGTCTTGGACAGGGCGCGTGCGACCGCGGCCGCCTTGCTTGCCCCCAAGCCGTGCAGTTGGACGTAGGCAGAGGCTTGGTCCCTGTGCATCCCGACGGCTTCCAGGCGGCTTGCCAGCTCGCCGTCAGGCACGCGAGCCTCCATGCCATGGCGGTCTTGCCATCTGTGTCCGTCCGAAGCCGTGTACGACGGCCGTGGCGGAAAGGCATTGCGGCCCCGGCCGGTCCACTCAAACAGAGACGTCCACGTCGGCGAACAGGAGGTGGGGCATCCGCATGCCGTCCATCTGCTTGGCCTCCTTGGAGACGCCGTCGAGACGGAGGAGAAGGTCGGGCAGGTTGCCGCCGATTGCGATCTCGCGGACCGGTCCCGCAACGGCGCCCTTGCGAATCCGCCAGACGTTCGGCGCGGTCACCGAGAAGTCGCCCGTCGTGGCGTTGGCGGTGTGGGCGCCGAGGACCGACTCGACGAGGAAGCCGTCGTCCACGCCGGCAAGCAGTCGGTCGAGCGGCCGGGCCCCTGCACCGGCGACGACGACATGGTGCGTCCCCGTGCTGGGTCTTGCCTTGAAGTCGCCGCGTATGGCGCTGCGCGTGGAGGCGGCTCCGTGCCGGTGCGCGTCCCATGAGTCGTAGAGGAAATTCTTCAGCATCCCTTTCGCGACGATGGGGACCGGCTGCGTCGGCAGGCCTTCGGCGTCGAACGGCACGCCGCCCACGGCGCCGGCCACGAACGGGTCGTCCGTGTAGTCGAGGCGCGGCGCTGCCACCCGCTTGCCCAGCTTGTCGCTCCACACCGTCTTGCCGCGGCGGGCCTCGTCCCCGAGGCACGCGGAGATGACAAGGTCGCTCACCAGCTCTGCCGCCGCCTCGGGACGGAACAGGACGGAGACGCGCCCGCCCTCCGCCTTGGCGGGCTTGAGCAGGGCGCCGAGAGTCCGGCCGGCTTCGGCGGCGACCGCCTTGCCGTCCAGGTCCAGGCGGTGCGAGGCAGCGCTTTCGCTGGCCGAGATGGACGCGCGGCCGTCCTCTTGCACGAGGCTCGCGGCGGCGGAGATGGCCGTGGCACGGTCCCAAACGGAGACTCCTTCCGACGAGGCGATGGCGCACCATTCGGCTTGGAGACCGACGCCGCCGCCGGAGAGGAGCGCCTTGGGCGCCGTCTCCCTGCCGCCTGCAAGGAGGTCGCGGGCCATGCCGATCGCCGCCTCGACGTCCATGGCGGCGACCCGGTCGTCCCAACGGCCGCCAAGGCGGCGCGGCTTGGATGCCGTCGGCAGCGAGTAGTCGAGCTTCTCGGCGTGGCGGCTTGCCTCGCGGGCCTGGTCGAGCGCTGCCGCGGCATCGCGCACGTCGGTGAAGTACGCAAAGCCGAGGCGCCCATCGACGACGACGCGCACCGACCCGCCTCCGCCTTGGCCGGCGCCGGTGCTTGCGATGGCGCCCTTCTCCAGCTCGACGTCCAACCCCTCGCTCCATTCCAGGAAGCATTCTGCCTGGGCGATGCCGCGGCTGCGCGCCTGAGCTACGACGCGTTCGGCTCGCCCCAGCAGCTCCTCGCCATCCATCGCCGGCTGCGTGCGGCGCGCCTTCACGCAGCACCTCCGACAAGGCATTTCTGGATGCGCACGAGCGGGCCGCCGTCGCACACTGGCACCCACTGGCCCTTGCCGCAGTATCCTGGGTCGCCGAGGCGGAACGTGTCTCCCAAGGCCTCGATGTTGAGGAGCGTCGTGAGGATGTCGCCGGTGAGGCTCACGTCGCGCACGGGCGTCGTGACCTCGCCGTCCACGATGCGGTAGGCCTCCTGCGCGTTGAAGAGGAAGGTGCCGCGGGCGCAATCGACCTGGCCGCCGCGCGAGCCTTTGCAGTACACCCCGTCCTTGATGTCCGCGAAGACCTCGTCCTCGGGGACGTCGCCGGCGGCGATGAGCGTGTTGCTCATGCGCACGAGGGGCCGGGAATGGAAATCCTGCGCCCTGGCAGCGCCGTTGGCTTGGACACCCAGCGCCGCAGCGTGCTCGCGGTCCGCGAGGTAGCCCACGAGGACGCCGTCGTCCAGGATGGGTTTGCTCTGGCCGGCAACACCGTTGTCGTCGTATGGGAACGAGCCGAACGCGCCGGCCACGGTCGAGTCGTCCCGGATGGAGAGTCCCGTCGTGCCGAGGCGCTTGCCCATGCGGCCCTTGAAGCAGGATTCCCCGGCGGCGATGAGGTCCGCCTCGGAGGCGTGCCCGACGGCCTCGTGCGCGAAGACCCCGGCAAGCTCATGGTCGATCACGACCGTGCGGCGGCCGCCCTTGGCCGTGCGCGCCCCAAGCGCTGCCACCGTGGCCTGGGCGGCCCGCGTCGCCTTCTCGACCGGGTCCTCCATGGCGAACGTCTCCCAGCCCCGCGTTGCGCCGACACGCGTAGAGCGGCCTGCAAGTTCGCCGCCGCGCCGCGCCGTGAAATGCGCCTGGGCAACGCAGCGGACGAGGCTCCACCGCACGTCGCTGCCGTTGGAATCGACGTAATGCTTGCTCACGTTGGCGTCGGCGTACGATGCCGTGACGTTACGGATCTCGGGCAGCGCGCGGACTGCCTTGTCCATCCGGCGCAGCAGGTCGAGCTTCTCCTCGACATCGACGTCGCGGGGGTCGTGCCTGGGTTTCCAGGCCGTGCGGCCGCGCAGGCGCGGTGCCGCGGCGAGCTCGACGGCCGTGCGCCCTTCCGCCGCCGAGGCCTTGGCAAGGCGCACCGCTTGCTCCACCGCGCGGCGCCAGGACGCGGCCGCAAGGTCGTTGCTTGAGGCGAACCCCCACGCGCCGGCCACGAGGACGCGGATGCCGAAGCCGCTTTCGGTGCCGGACACGATGCCGCGCACCTCGCCGTCCTGCAGTTGGACACGGCTCTCCTGGACGGTCTCCAGCCGCACCTCGGCATGGTCGGCGCCGCGCTTGCGGGCAAGGTCCATCGCGGCAATCTCGTCCACGCCCGCGCGACCTGCCCCCTGGGGTTAAGGCCTGCGGGTCGGACAACTCATTCGAGGGCGACGATGGCGTTCCCGTCGGCGTCCTCGGACACGCGCAGGACATGGCCGAGAGTCTCCTGCAGACCTTCCAAGTGGGAGACGACGAGGACCTGGCTGTACAAAGTGCCGAGACTCTGCAGCGTGGCTACGACGAGGTCGCGGCGCTCCTGGTCGAGGCTGCCGAAGACCTCGTCCAAGGCAAGGAAGCGCAACTCGACGCCGCCGCGTTCGGCAAGCAGCCGGCTCACAGCCAGCCGCAACGCCAAGTGCACAAGGTCGGCCTCGCCGCCGCTGAACCTCTCCAACGCGTACGGGACGCCGTTATCGGTGACGAAGACCTGGTATTCGTCGTCGAGGAGGATCTCCGAGTAGCGTCCGCCGCTGAAGCCCGCGAGGAGCCGGCTTGCCTCGGCCGAGATGGCGGGACCGACGCGGCCCACTAGATGGTCGCGGAACCGGTCCAGCAAGCCGCCGCCCGAACGGCCCACGACGGCGTTCCACAGATGCAACTCGCGCTCCACGTCCGCGACCCGCCGCACCAGGTCGCCCGCTTCCGCAAGCCGGTGCGTGGCGGCCGTGTTGTCGGAGCGGGCCTGCTGCGCGGCAAGTTGCGACGCATGGAGGCGCCGCTCCACCAGGTGGACTTGCGACACAGCGGAATCGCGGCGCCGCCGAGCCTCCAGGAGGCGGCCCTCGTCGGCTGGCTTGTGCACCGATTCGAGCGCCTGCCGCGCCACCACCGCCACGGCATGGGCGGCGGCGGCCTCCGCCAGTTGGGCGGCCAATGTCTCCTTGCGCGCGGCGAGGCCGAGGAGTCGCGCGAGTTCCTCACGGGCACGCCGCGCCTCGAGGCAGGATGCGCGCAGGCGCGGCAGGTCGGGAGGTGCTGGCGGTGCCGGTCCCACCATCGCCTCCAGTTCCGCCAGGCGGTGCGCTTCTTCGGCGGCCCGCTTCTCAAGCTCGGCGCGCCGGAGTGCGGCGTGCTGCGCTTCGGCGGCCTTGCGGCGACTGGACTCGAGGCGCAGGCGCACGCCATCGGCTTCGAAGCGCAGGCGGGCCACGTCGGCCTCGGCCTGGCGGCACCGGGAGAGCAGGCCTTGGAAGGACTCGGCGACTTCCTCGTGCAGGTGCTGCACCTCTTCGAGCGGCCGTTCGCAGAGCGGGCACGGTGAGCCTGGCGCCAGCTGCTGGAACCGCTGCCGGCGCGCCTCGGCCTCCTTGAGACGGGCGCCGAGGACCGCAAGTTCGCTGGCGCGTTCCTGTATGTTGGCCTCGATCTGCACGAGGCCGTTGCCGGCGTCCGTGCCGCCCCCATCCAGGACGGGCACGACCAGTCCGGCGAGTTCGGCCTGCAGCCGGGCCAGCACTTGGCGCTGGTGGGAGACGTAGCGCGAGCGTTCCGCGTGCTGGCCGCGGGCGGCCTCGACGAACGTCGCAGCGCGCAACTCCTCCTCGCGTCGCTCGACCTGTCCCGCAAGAGGGACCGTCTCCTCGGCCCGCAGCGCTGCCGCCTCGGCCTGCGCAAGTTCCGGACGGAGCCGGGCGGCAGCCTGCGCGCGGTGCCCCTCCTCGGCGCGGAGGGCGGCAAGCTGGAACGCCTCGGCGCGGGCGGCTTCGGCCGCGCTCTCCTCGGTTGCGGCGACGGCCGCGGCCTGTTCGGCGGCCTGGGCGGCGGTGAGC
>JBHEMF010000058.1:0-7966 GCA_046352665.1 Thermoplasmatota archaeon | reverse complement strand
GACCGACCTCTTCGCCCAGGTCCTCGACGGCTACGGCATCCCGGTGTCCCGCGAGCGCGTCACGCCGTTCGCCCGCACCCGCCTGGGCACCGGCCTGCTGGCCTTCGCCGATGCCGACGCCGCCCTCGACGCCCTGGTGACGCTGCGCCGCCGGCTCCCCGGGTCGCTCGAGACGGTGGAGCTGTTCCTGGCCGCCGGCGTGCGGCTGGTCTGCGACCACCTCGGCCTGACGCCGCCGTTCGGGCGCCTCGATCCCGTCTACCTGCTGGTGGAGGTCGCCGGCGCCCACGACCCGACCGAGGAGCTGGCCGAAGCCGGCGAGACGGAGGTCCTGGATTGCGAGGCCTGGCTCTCCGAGGTCCATCCGACGGCGACGCGCGTCGAGGTGGAGCGCACACCGTTGCCGGTGCGGGCGTTCGAAGGCGCCGAGGCAGCGTAGCCGGCGAGCAGAACGCAGACCGAGCCACGGAAATTACGGCGCGATTCGATTTCCTACACGACGAGTGGCGACCCTGCAGGCCGACGGCGACGGAACCACGAATTCCACGAATTTCACGAAGACGAGGCAGAACCTGCTGCTCGACGTCTTCCAAAGGGTTCCTGCAGTCCGACGGCGACGCGTGCGGCGACCGAACGCACGACGCGAAAATGGAATCTCTGTTGCAACACATACGCGTGAACCGCAACGCATCTGCGCAAACTGCGCCGTCTCGCGTCACGAGGGTCACCTGCCCCAAGGCGCCGCCGTCGTCGGACTGCCGGACCCTGTCGGAGGACGGCGCAGGACCACGCCTCAGGGCATTCCGTGGCTTCCGTGGTTTCCGTGGCTTAGGCCGCGTCGTCCACTACAAAAGTTTCAACGCAGCCGCAGCGAGACCGCCACGCCGTCCCGCAGCGGCAGGACGGTCGTGAGAAAACCCGGCTCCTCCATGGCGAGCTGCGTGTACTCGCGGGCACCACGTGTTGCCTTGTCCTTGGCCTTCCTGTTGGCGACCTTGCCCTGCCAGAGGACGTTGTCCGTGATGATGAGGCCGCCGACGCGCACCTTGTCCTTCGCCGCCAGGAACGCGTCCGGGTACTGCTCCTTGTCGATGTCCACGAAGACGACGTCGAACGGGCCCTTCGCCTTCTCGATGAGTGCCACTGCGTCCCCGACCTGGAACTCGACGCGCTCCGCGAGCTTGGCCCGCGCAAGCCACCCCTTCGCCTCCTCGGACTTGGCCTTGTCGCCGTCGGTGTGCACGACGCGGCCTCCGGCGCCCACGGCGCGCGCGAACCAGGCGGTGGAGTAGCCGAAGCCGGAGCCCATCTCGAAGACCGTGCGGGCGGAGATGGCGCGGGCCAGTTGCTCGCACAATCTTCCAACGAGAGGACCGATGATCGGGAAGCCGCGCTCGATCCCGACCTTCTCCATCTCGAGAAGGACCGCGTCGGGGGCAGGCTGGATACCGTGCAGGTACTCTTCGATGGCGGGATGGACGATCATGGCGTTGCCCCGAGGCCGGGGCGCGTCCTTCATCCCATCGCACCCGCCGGCCGCCGGCGATGGATGCGTAAGCCACGGCCAAAGTACGTAAGTCTCGGGCCGCTGGGGACCGGCATGCAGGGCACGAAGCGCAAGCGGGTCACCCAGGTCGGCTCCGGCGCCTACTCAGTGTACCTCCCCAAGAAATGGATCGACGGCTGGAGCCCCGAGCAGCGCGCCGCCCGCGAGGTGGACCTGCACTTCATCAACAACAGCCTCCTCATCGTGCCCGCGCTGCGCCGGCTCCGTTTCGAGACGAAAGTGGACACGGAGCAGGCGTTCGTCCGCATGATGCTCTTGTCGGCGTACGTGCGCGGCCACCACGAAGTCGTCCTGCACCCGAAGGGCGCGTTCGACGAAGACTGCGTGGCGATGGCGCGCGACCTGCTGCGCCACCTCGACGAGCGTCTCCTCACCACGGTCGGCCCCGAAGCCATCGGGTTCACGGTGCAGGGGAACATGCCGCCGGCCTTCGCATCCGGCTCCGACCTCCTGCACCTCATGACGACGAAGCTGCGCGAGATGGTGGCACTTGCCGCCGAGTGCGTCGAGGCCTTCGGCACGAAACCCGAACGCGCCCTGCACACGGCGCGGCTCCTCCACTCCTTGCAGGACGAGGACCTGTCGCGGCTCTACCACCAGGCCATCCGCATGGTGGCCAACCTCGAGCTGCCGCTCGGGGCCGTGAGCGACTTCCAGTTCCTCGACCTCGTCGCGGCCGAGATGCAGACCGTGGGGTCGCAGTGCGTCGCAGTCGGCCACGCCGTCATCTCCGGGTACGGCCTCTCCCCAGCCGACCTGCTCCTGCCCCGCGCGGACCTCGCCAAGCGCGCCGCCGCCGTCCGCGACCTGCCGCCCGTCGTCCTTGCCATCGTGCGCGTTTACGGCCGCTCCTTCGAGGAGGCACGGACGCTCCTTGCCCGTTTCGCCGCCGCCCTCGAGGCCCGCGACGCAACGGCGCTCCTTGCCATCGTGGCCTCGGCGGAACAGGCGCAGAACGACCTGGCGCGACGGTTGTTTGCCACGATCGAGGAACTGGTCGGCCAAGGCGGAAGCCTGAGCCCGGCGGCCTACACGGCCTACCAGGTCCGCCACGCGGCGGGCAGCGTGTTTGCCGGGCTCGGCCGCGCCGCCGAGCGCGCCGCAAGCCTGAGCGCCGCGCAGGAAACGGTCACGGCATGAACGCTCGCCCTTTGCGCTCGCAGGCGGCACCTTGAACGTCATTCGCTGCGGCGGCCGCGGCTGGGACCGACCGAAAGCTCGGTCGAACCGCTGCATCGTGCGGCCTGCGGCCGCACATCCCGGCGAGGGGCGTTGCCCCCCGCTCCTGTCCCCCCACACGGGGGCCTTCGGCCCCCGCGACCCCCTGAAGGCTCACGCGTCGCGCTCGCCGGCGGCACCTTGAACGTCGTTCGCTGCGGCGGCCGCGGCTGGGACTGCAACCAATTCCTCGTGAAGGACGCGAAGTCGAACGCCTTCGACATGGTCGATGCCGGGCACGGGCTCGACTTCGACCGCGTCCTCGCCGACGTCGCCGCCGTCATGGATCCACGTCGCGTCCGGCACGTCGTCGTGACGCACGAGCACCTCGACCACGTGAACGGATTGCCGCGGTGGCGCGAGCTTGGGGCCCGACTCGTCGCGAGCCACGCCGCTGCAGCCAAGCTGCGCGAAGGCCGCGACCCCACGTCGGAGTCCTTCGGGGGGCGCATCCCAGCCATCACCGTCGATCGCGCCGTGGGCGACGGCGACACCGTGCGGCTGGGCGAAAGCGACTTCGCGGTTCTCGCCACCCCCGGCCACTCACCTGGCTCCGCCTGCTACTGGGACCAGGGCTCAGGGACCCTCTTTGCCGGTGACACGCTGTTTGCCGACGGCGGCATCGGCCGCTTCGATTTCCCGGACGGTGACCTGCGCGTCGAGGCGGAGTCCATCCTGCGGCTGGGACGGCTCCCGGTCCGGGTCCTGCACTCAGGCCATGGGCCGAGCCGGAGCGGGGACGATGCGGCGCGCAGTGTCGCGGCCAGCGTCCGGCACGTGCAGGCGGCGCTGGACGAATCTCAGTAGGCCGGCACCGCGGCTTCGGCGTGGACCCGGTAGCCGTCGAAGACCACGCGCACGAGATGGGGTGAGGCTTCGTGCACGGTGAAGCCCACGGTCACGTTGGCCTGGCCATGCGCCGCAACCGACGCAGGGCCCGCTATGTCGCCGTCCGAAGCGCCGCCGCCTTCGGCGTCCTCCGCGCTCCACCCGAAGCGGGTCTCCAGCGTGTCGTTGTTGCGGGAGTTGTCGAGGTGCATCCGTACGACGTGGCATTCTTCCTTGAAGGCCGTGGCGCGGTCGAAGCAGCGGCCGGTCTCGACGTGGACGTCGCGGACCGACATGGCCACGTCGAGTTGGCTCGGCCGCATGTCGGAGTCGGGGAACGAACTGGGGAACGGCGGCATCGACGGATGGCTGGGCAGGTCGGGGAGGCGCGGCTGGGCGCAGCCGGCAAGGAACAGGACGGCGCAGGCGGTCGCGGCGAGGCGCACGCTGGGGCAGTGGCTGGCCGGCGTCTTAGAGGCTTTGCTCAGTCGCCGACCCAGTCGGACTGCATGTGGTAGGTCCAGGCGTCGAAGGCGTCCTTGCATTCGGCGCGGTCGTCGATGTGGGCCAGGAACGCGAGGTTGGCGGGCTCGTTCGGGCGCTCGGGGAGGCCGTCGCGGCAGAACATGCATTCGCGCGGGTTCACGTGCATCGCCCACCGTTGCTCCCCGCCGGGCTAAAGCCTTGGCGTGGACGGCAGGTCGCAGCACCGAAGAAAAAAATTGGCGGAGAAAAAGAGGGCAAGCACGGAAGCGACCTCCCGCAGGCAGCACGGACCTGCGGGAGGTCGCCGGGCGCCCCGTAGGCGCCCCGACCATCGGTTCAGCCGTACGCGACGTCGATGCGCCGCATCCCGTTCGAGGGGTCGCGCTTGGGGATGTTCAGCGTGAGGATGCCGTCCTTCAGGGTCGCTTTGCAGCGCGCCGTGTTGCACGCGGCCGGCAGGTGGATGGTGCGGCGGAAGACCGTCGGCGCCACCTCGCCCAGGATGACGGTGCCCTCGGCCTCGCCGTCCGGGCGGCACTCCGCCACCACCGTGATGGACCGGTCGGAGCCCAGGAGCTCCAGGTCCTTCTTCTTGATGGCAGGGATCTCCACCTGGACGACGAACTCCTCGCCCGCGTCCACGACGTTGACGCCCGGTTGGCGCGGCACCGTGGGCTGGGCGCTGAAGTCCTTCATGGTCACGGCCTCGCCGGGCACCTGGTAGGCGGGGGCACCGAAGCCGAAGAGCGGTGCGCCGAGCTGCGCCGGCGGCACGGGGGGGACGAAGCCGGGGGCCACCGGCCCGAAGCGGTTCAGTCCGCCGAAGAACTGCGGCTGGGCGATGCGCAGGTATCCGGCGTCGGCGACCTGGGCGCGCGTGCTTGCCGCGAGGTTCGCGAGCTGCGAGACCTCGCTTGCGAGGCTGCTCACGCGCCGCTCCAGCTCCTGGATGTCGCCGGCGCCATGCACGACGTCGCGCTCCACGACGCGCACGGGATCCTCCGATGCGACACGCTGCCTTGTCTCGGCCGGCATCGGATCACCGGTACCCGGCAGGGACGGTGAAGGGCGACGCGACGTTGCCGGGGTGGGCAAACGTCCCGAAGGCCGCCTGGCTCCATGGTGCGGCGATCGCGGCGAAGGGCGATGGGCCGTACGGGCTCCAGGCGCCGTACGAGGCGTACGGGCTCGGGGCAAAGGCACCGGGGGCCGCGTAGGCAGGGCCCCACGGTGTGGCACCGATGAAGGGCGACGCCTGCGCCGTCGCATACGGGTTGCCGATCTGGGAGTTGCCGATCGGGGCGTTGGTCGGCGAGCCCCAAGGCGAGATCGCAAGCTGTGCTGCCTGCGGGTGCCCAAGGCCTTGGCAGAGGACGGCAAGGTCCCCCTTGAGGACGCTGATGCGGCTCTCGAGGTCCTTCAAAGCAAGGACGGTCTGCTCCGTGATGTTCGCGATGTCGGGTCGTGTCTGTGCGATCATGGTCGTACCTGCCGATGGGTCGGCCAGTACGGACACGGGCGACCGTTGAAACCACTTGCCCGCGGGGCAACCGGCCACGGCTTCGCGTGGACGATGAGGGGGGACGGTCGCGGCAAGCCGGACGACAACGGCCTTGCCATGCCGGCAATCAGTTGCCTGCGGCCGGCGCAGGCTCGTCGGCGCGCGCGTCTGGATCCTGCGGCGGCGTGACTGATTGCGGCAGCGTGAAGTGGAAGACCGAGCCCTGCCCGGGGCCGGCGCTCTCGCACCAGATGGCGCCGCCGTGGTTCTTCACGATCCCGGCGCAGATGTAGAGCCCGAGCCCGGAGCCGGCGGGGCCGGCCTCGGCGGCGATGCGGCTGAACGGCTGGAAGAGGTGCGGCAGGTGGTCGGGGGAGATGCCGCGGCCGTCGTCGGCCACACTCACGTGTGCTGCGCCATCCTTCATCTCGGCGCGGACGCGGGCGTAGCCGCCGGGCTTGCCGTACTTGAGCGCGTTGGAGAGGAGGTTGTAGAGGACCTGTGCCACGCGCTTCGGGTCGGCCATGATGGCAAGCGGAGCCGGTGCCTCCAGGTCAAGCTGGATGCGCGCCGTCGCGGCCGGGCCGCGGTAGGACTCGACGCATTCCGAGAGCACGGCGGCGAGGTCCATGCGCGTCGGCGTCACGACGAGGCGGCTCGCCTGCAGCCGCGCGCCCTCGAGGATGTCGTCCACGAGGTGCACGAGCCGTTCCGCGTTGCGTTCCAAGGTATCGAGGGAGCGGGCGGCGTCCGGCAGGGAGCCCCGCGTCACGGCGGACCGGAGCAGGCGGAGCTGGATGCGGATCGGTGTGAGCGGGTTCCCCAGCTCGTGCGCCGCAGTGTTCACGAACGCCGTCTTGTAGTGGTTGATCTCCTTCAGCGACGCGATCTCGAGCGAACGCTGGTAGGCGAGGCGCTCCGTCTCCTCGGCGCGCTTGCGTTCCGTGATGTCGTGGAAATAGATGGAGAGGCCCTCCTTGGAGGGATAGGCGCGCGCCTCGTACCACTTCTGCATGCGCGGGTAGTACTCCACGACCTCGACGGGGACCCCGTCGCGCAGGGCGCGGTGGTACTCGTGGTCGTACTTGCTTCCCTTCAGGTCGGGGAACGCCTCCCACAGCACCTTGCCGTAGGTGCCTTCCGGCGGGCCCGAGACCCGCATCCGCGCCGCGACCGGGTTCATGTAAACGATGCGGAACTCGCGGTCGAGCTGGAAGTACGCATCCGAGATGCTCTCGTAGATGCCGCGCTCCCGCCGGGCCGCGTCCTCGGACTTCTGGATCGCGTCACGCCGCTCCGTGACGTCGCGCAGGGTCACCTGGAACTCGCCCATCGGCTCGCCTTCGCAGCGCACCGGCGCCCCCGTTCCTTCGACCCAGACCCAGGAGCCGTCGCGGTGGCGCATGCGGAACTCCGGCGCCCGCCCCGGCGCTTCCCCGGCGAGGCCCGCAAACAGCCGCGAGCGCAAGACGGCCCGGTCGTCGGGGTGCACGGAGGCGTAGGCGTCCTGGCCCTCGAGCTCGGCAGGGTCGCGGCCCAGCAGGGTGCGGCTTGCCGGCGACACGTAGCGCCAGGCGCCCTCGCGGCTGATGATGCACACAAGGTCGCGTGAATTCTCGGCAAGGAGACGGTAGCGGTCCTGGGCCCGGCGACGTTCCGAGACGTCGCGGACACTGACCTGGATCTCCTCGACGCGCCCATCGCGGCCGGCAAGCGACGCCCCGGTGGCCTCGACCCAGACCGTGGTGCCGTCGGCGCGCACCATGCGGAACTCGGCCGGCGGCCCCGCCGTCGCGGCGCGGATGCTCGCCCCCAGGCGCTCCTGCAGGATGGCCCGGTCGTCCGCATGGATGTACTCGAACGCGCTGTGCCCGAGCATCGAGTCCGGCAAGCGGCCTAGGAGCGCCCGGCTCGCAGGGGAAACGTAACGCAGGCTGCTTTGGGCGTCCGTGAGCAGGAGCAGGTCGCGGGAATTCTCCGCAAGCAGGCGGAAGCGGCCCTCCCCGTACGGCCGGACCGGGCGCGGGGGACGCTGCTGCGATGCGGCGGGCGCCACCATCGACCCTACCTCCGCGCAGCGGGAGTATATTGCCTAGGCGGCGCAGGTTCATATGTCCCCAAATCGGGCCTCCCGTCGCAAGGGGAGTCCGTCTTCCAGGAGAGCATTCTCGGCGCCGTCCCTTCAACGGCCCTCCCTTCGAACGCCCATGGCCGGGCCTGGTCCTACCCGATCGATGCGCCGCACAATCACGTCCCCGTTGGGCTGCAGGATGAAAGCCACGCCGCCGCCCCGCGGGATGCCCAAGCGAGCGGCGACACCCTTCGGGAAGTGCATCTTCAGGGCGCGGCCGAGTGGTCCCGGTCGT
>JBHEMF010000057.1:0-8027 GCA_046352665.1 Thermoplasmatota archaeon | reverse complement strand
GGGCGTGGACAGTGCGGACCTTGAATTTGCGCTTGAATTCGCGAGCGTGGGCCAGAGTCTCCAGAACGCCGTGAAGGGTGTTCATCGTCCGTTCCATGACTACCTCGTCGTCCCAAGAATCGCGAGTTGAGCCGCCTGCTTGTTCCAGGCGTACTTCCAGGTCTTCGACTTCCGCCTCGAGGTTCTCTACCTGCTGGGCAAGTGACGGAGGGCTCGCGTTCCGACGAAGGCGGCGCTCGTCCTTGGCGGTTGCGCGCCCGCGTTCCTGCTCAACGGCGTATGTCCAGACGAGTGTGAAAGCGCTGGACACCATGTCTGGACTCAGTTCAAGACGCGACGACTCCGACTCAGAGTGCCCTGCAAGGACCCGTTCAAGGAAGTCGGCTTCGGCACGAAGAAGAGCGGGACCTTGCAGGGGTTCTGGGCCGCCGAACTTGACCTGCTCGAAGTCGCGCATTTCCTGGGCCGAGATTCTGGGCCTAAATGGGCGCCCGTGCCGCCAGAATGGCAGACTGATGGGCTCAGGCACGGGGCCGGGGAACGGCGGGTGCGACTCTTAAGCCTCGGCTTGGCAGCCTTAGTAGCTGGCGACGCTGTTGATGATGGTCAATTGGGCGCCGTGGCCGCTGGCTGCCTTGTAGAACGCCTGCCCCGTGACCTTCTGCCGGATGACGTCCTTGCCCTTCATGGGGGTGCCGACCTTCACGTGGCACCGCGGCAAGTCGAGCGTCACGGTGTGCTTCGCGGTGCCCCCAGCGATGACGTCCGCGCGTTCGTTCTTGAGGTTCACGGGGTAGTACGTCTCCGTGTCCGTCGGCGACGTCGCCGTCGCGGACCCCCAGAAACGGCGGCAGTTCGCCATCGTCTGGAACGTGATCTCCGCCTCGAACGTCGGGACCAGTTCCTGGTAGGAGGCGTCGCGGCGCTGCCTTGAGGAGATGTCATAGTCCTTGTCGTCCATCTTGCGTTCCAGCATCCAGCTGAAGCCCTTCACTGCTTGCGTAGCGTCGCCGTCGAACGTGAGCGTGCTGGGCCGCTGCGCCATGAGGGTCGAGACGTCGGGGAGCGTCGGCGTTGAGGGGGTGCCGAGGTAGGAGGGGGTGCTGCCGAGCATCTCGAAGGGGATGCGCACGTACCCGGCTTGGTCGACCTTGTAGCCGAGCTTGTTGCAGATGCCGTTCCCAATCTCGCTTTCCGCGTTGGTGCCGAAGCGCCGCTCGTAGCTGAGGCGGCCGCCCGCCAGGGGAACCGTGTCGGCGAGGACCATGACGTGTTGCTTGCCCGTGGTGCCGACGGTGCTGTCCCCCATGGCGCCGCCCATGAGGCTGCGGGCGAGGGCCGGGAAGCAGCCCTCCGTCGAGCCTTCGAGGGTGCCCTTCACGCGGACGTCGTAGTCGCCGTAACTCATGCCCTCGGCTTGGCTGGCGCCGCTCGTCGGGTCGATTTCCTCGCCCTGGTCGTGCGTGATCTCCAAGTCGTGGAACCGGTTGTAGTACGCGCGCGCCACCGCGGTCTGCCGCAGGTCGGTAAGGCTGGTGGCGTGGAAGCCGACGCCGAACCAGCCCTTCAGGGAGTGTTGGCCCTGCCCCATCAGGCATCACCCCGGACTCCGCCGACGCCGCCATCCGCAGGGGCGGCCTTGGCTGCGGCGGCCAAGCGGGCCCGCTCCTCGCGGGCCTCCACTTCGGCGTCCACGATGGCCTGCGAGGCAGCATCCGCGGCCTCGAAGCGCCCGGATCCATCCAGGACCAGGTTGACGGTGGAGTCGGGGACCTCGAAGGCCTGGTTGAAGTGCGTCTCGACGCCGCCCCCAGGGAGGTCCAGGACTTCGATGAGGCCGCCACGGATGCGCCGCAACTGCATGAGTGACCGAGCCAGGGGCCTTCCTTGAGGCAGACCATCGCCCTATTGGACGCGCGTAATGAGGCGCAGCGTCACGGTTTGCGCCACGACGTCCCCGTCCTCGCCAGGGTCATCCAACTCGAAGGCAGGATCCGCCGACCCAGCCACGAGGCCGCCGAGGGTGGGGTCGGTGGTGAGGGCGTCGACGACGAGGCCCCACAACTCCGACAGGGCCTCCACCCACTGGTCCTCGGTGAGCCCCTTGGCGGACACGACGACGGGGAGGGCCATGGTGCCTTCGTACGCCCCACTGGCGTCACCCGAGAACGCGGACCGACCAGGACCCAGGACGCGGGCAACGAACGGCATGGCGCGCAGGTTCTCGGCGCCGATGCCTTGCACGCACTCGAAGGCCGCCTGCATGGCCGCCGGGTAGGATGCCTTGTTGGCGGCGTACTCCGCCTGGATCGCGGCCACGAGGGCGGCCTGCACGGCCTTCACCTTCGCCGCCCACAACCGGGACACGCCTCAGCCCCCCATCTTCGTCGCCTGCAGCTCCCGCTCCAGCGCCGCCGCGGCGGGACCAGGAACCCGGTTCGCTGTCTCCTCGAGGAAGTGAATGCCGTTCGTCCCAGGGTGGTGCACGACCTTCGCGAAGACGGCGCTCGTCTGGTGCACCTTGCCGCCGAACGTGAACTTCGTGCCCACCATGCCAGTGCGGGACTGGGTGCGGAAGCCGCCGGCGCGCGCGAAGGCAAGCCAGTGGCCGGGTTTCGCGGAGATGTCATGCGGCCGCGTGCCCTCCTGCAGGAACAGGCCCGTGACCTTCGTTGGTCCCACGGCGACGCCGGAAGCGAACTCCTCGACCTCGATGCTGCCAATCGTGCCGCCCGTCCTGGTCCGGGACCTCTCCTTGATGACTTGCCGCATCGTCAACCGCGTCAGTTGCCCCACGACGCGGCGCCACCGCCCCAACGCAGCCTGCACTTCCCTTGGACGTTCCTCCAAGTCCTTCCGCAGTTCGGCGTCGTCGATGCGGATGTCGATGCGCGTCAAACGCTTCGAGCCTCCAAACGGAACGTGAGCGCCTCACTCGTCATCCACGCCGGCGATGTGTTGCGGGCCCGGAAGACCGCCGTGAGCTCCTCTCCAACGCGGTCGGCCGGGGTGTCCCAGTTCTTGCGGTACTGGGCGCGGTGGACCTCGTACACGCTCGTGGCATCCGGAGCCGGCGAGAACGCCCCCACTGGGACCCCGTTCACGACCTGGTCCTGATCAATGGTGATGACGGTGGCCGTGTTGCCCTTGATGCGGCGCTCCTGCCCCACGCCGGTGCCGCCAGCGATGCGCACACAGGCGTCCTTCCACTTGTTCACGTCCCAAGCCTTCCCGGTGTCCTGGATCGTGGACCCCGAACCGCCCGTGGCCGCACCACCGGCGCCACTCCCCTTCTGCAGGACTTGCAGCGTCATCGTCGTCTCCACGAGGAGCACGGCGCCGCTGGAGTCAAGGACTTGCACGCTCACCGTCGCAGCCAAGGGGCAGCGGGGGAGGCCGTCCACGTCGTCCTCGTCATCGCACATGAAGCCCGCCGTCTCACCGGCGTACACCGTCACGCAGCCACCACCGCGACCTTGAGGCGCGCAGGAGCCACCAGGCCGACCTTCACGCGGGCAGGGGGCGAAACGTCAACGCGCAACCGAGCCGGCCGACTGAGGCCAGGCGCGAGGCGCGCAGGAGCCACCAGGCCGACGCGTAGCATGCTCACACCGAGGAGAACAGAACCTGAAGCGTGATTGCGAGGGCGAAGTCGCTGGTCTTCCCGAACGTCTGCCCGTCGATGCCGCCCCAGAGACCGGTCGATGTCGCCGTCGTGGACCCAGCCACCGTGTTGTGGAGCGTGACGGCGCGAATCGTGAAGTTCGCCTCCGACGTGCTGAACGTCGTGATGCACGTCACGGTCTGCGCCGACCTGGTCGGCGTCGTGTCGAAGGCCTTGGCGACGAGTTGCGTGTACCCGGCGCGGTCGTTCAGCTTCGTGTTGCCAGCCGCGAGGGCGCCAGTGGCGTCGTCCACGGCCATGGTTTGCAGCTTCGCGGGGGGGCCATTGATGCCGTAGAGGAGGTCGCCCTCGAACTGCAGGCCCTGATTCAGGATGAGCTTCGCCATCTACGCCACCTGGGCGACTTGGCCGTAGCCGCCACACGCCGGGCAGGGGCCGCCGAGGTCGTTGCCGCCGCCGTCGCAGTCCCGGCACAGGAGGCCGTCAACGCGGCCGTCCGTGCACGTCGTGCACGCGTTGAACAGGGTGCCGCCACGGCACTGGGGCGCCGTGCACGCCACGAGGGGCGTGTCCGAGGGCAGGAGGCCCCACTGGACGGCTTCAGCGTCCGCCACGAAGTGGCCGGCCTCGAGGATGCGTTCCTGGACGGCTTGCGCGATCTGGAAGCTGCGCTTCTCGTCGTCGCGGGCCAGAATCTTGTTGCCGTGCGCCACGAGTTGTGCCTCCGCCTTGTCCATCGTGAGGGTGGGGTTCTCCACGGTGACGACGGCTGACATGCGCAGCGTGGCCTTCGTCCGCATCTTGACGAGCATGACTGAAGGCAGTCCGCCGGATTCCTTGAGGCAGACTCAGAGCGCCTGCGTCCACCTGAGGACGGCTTGTCCGTTGGCGCCGCTGCTGCGTGCCGCCGTCGCCGATGCCCCACCGCCACCGCCTCCGGGGGCTACGGCTGCCGTGGCGGGCGTGGCTCCGTTGGCGCCGTCCGCCCCGTTCCCGCCCCCTGCTGAGCCGCCGTTGCCGTGCGTGACGTTGCTGGCGCCATTGGTGCCGTTGTTGGCGTCCCCGGCACCACCGCCACCACCGCCACCCTGACCGCAAGGACCACCGCCACCGACGCCGCCGGCAACACCGGCTCGGCCACCTACACCTGGACGGTCGACACCACGGCGCCCGACACGGTCATCTCCGCCTCCCCGGCGAGCCCGACGACGTCGATCACGTCGCTGATACGGCGGCGCCGGTCTTCGCCGCGCAGGCCGGCGAGCCGGGCGAAGTACTCGAGGTTCTGCCGTCCGGTGAGGCGCCAGTAGACCGAGCGCTCGCCCCGGATCGACACGCCGAGCCGCTCGCGGACCTCGCGCGGGTGGCGCACGACGTCGAGCCCCACCTCGCGGGCCGCGGCGGCTGCGGCGTCGCACGCGGCGGCAGTGAGGCACGTGACGCGCTGCCTCAAGGAACCCCCCTCCCTCATGGACTCGGCGACACCATGCCCTGCGACGGAACCTGCGAACACGCGAAGAAGGCCAAGGAAGCAGGCGTTGCCCTGGAAGCCGTGAAGGCGACTGGTTCCGCCCTCGCGAAGCGCCTCGGCCTCTCGGCGGACGCCGACTGCAACCAGGTCGCCGCGGAGGCCGCGAAGCGCCTCGACCGCCTGGACGGCTTCGATGCGGAAGCCAAACGCGTGCAGGGCGAACTCGCCGACAAGGTCACCGACCTCGCCATCAAGATGGGCGAGAAGGGCGACAAGGCGAAGGTGCGCGCCTTCTACGACTCCTGGCCCACGCCGGCCCTGGAGCAGCACTGCGTCGCCCTCGAAGCCCTCGCCGGCAAGGCCACGGCCTCGAAGGGCCGCGGCGACCCCGCCCGCTTCACCCCCGACTCCGATGCGCCTGTCCGCCGCAGCCCCGGCCTCCCGGAACGCGGCACGGACGGACGCCTGGTCTGGAAGGACCAGTAGACCCCTCAACCACGACACGACCACCAAGGAGCCCCTGAACCCCCATGTCTGCTGGACCCCCGACCGCAAGCGGCCACAACCAGAACCTCATCGCCAACATGCACCTCGTGGCTGCCGTCGGCGACTACAAGGTCAAGACCGCCACGAACGTGCGCGCGCACCGCTTCGTGAAGAATGACACCACGGACAAGGAAGTCCAGTGCACCACGACGGGGAACGTGCCCCTGGGCATCGTCGTGGAGCGCGTCAAGGACTCGGAGATCCTGACGGCGAGCGACTACACGGCAGCGGACTGGCTGAAGATCGAGCGCGGCCATGGCACGTGCCGCAAGGTCGTCCTGCAGTCCGGCTCCTCCGCGGTGGCGCCGGGTGACGAGCTCACCACGGGCACCGGTGGCACGCTGAAGAAGCGCGCCTCGCTGTCCGCCCCGTCGCTGCGGCGGCACCGCCGTCACGTCGTCCTCGGCGCAACCCGCCATGACGATGGCCGGCGGCACCCTCCCCCAACCCCTCGTCGCGTACGCCGCCGAGACCGCCGACCCATCCAGCGCGGACACCGAGTGCGCCGCCTACCTCGCCATGAACACCCCCCAAGGAGACCCCACGACCACCATGCTTGACCTCCGACAAGTCCTCGACAAGAACGGGCTCGGCGAGCTCATCGGCCGCGACGCCAGCAACCTCCGCCAGGAGGAATGGCAAGCCATCGACGACGAGGTCATCGAGGTCGCGCGCCCGCTCTTGCAAGCCCGCGAGATCCTTCGGCCCATCATCGACACCCGCTTCAAGGGAGCAGGGTGGACGGAGATCAAGAGCCGCAAGGCCACCGACCGCGGCGCCGCCGTCACGGACATGAGCGGTGACCCGGAGAACGCGGACCTGCGCACCATCTCGGACGTCCTCATCAAGGCCCCCGTGCACCACGCGGAGTCCTTCATCGGGTGGCGCAACCTGGAGGCCAGCCGGCACAGCCGCGAGCCCCTGGACGTCTCCGCGCAGGGCGACGCCGGCGCAGTCGTGGGGCAGCGCGAGGAGGCATTCGTGGCCCTCGGCGACAGCGCCCTGGGCATCGATGGCCTCTGCAACCCCACCGACCGGTCCACGACGGCTGGCGCGAGCTGGAGCGCCGGCTCCGGCGCTGGCGTGAAGAACGCGTTCGCGGACATCAACGCCATGAGCGCCTACCTCGACGGCGACAACACCGAGAAGGTCACGTACGCTGGCCGCAAGATCCTCGTCGTGAACCCCGTGGAGGGCAAGCGCCTGAAGGCCCGCTTCGAGGACGGCGCCGGCGGCTCCCCCTTGAAGGACGTCATGGACGCCAAGCTCATCGACGCCCTCTGGGTGAACCCCCAGCAGACGGCCGGCAAGGCGTGCATGTTCCCCCTGAACAAGGCGTACGCCCGCTGGTTCCACCTGCAGGACGTCACGACGGATGAGCTGCCGGCGCGTGGCCGCAACACGCTCCTGTCGACGTACGCCATCAACACGGTGCAGATCCGCATGGGCAAGGCCTTCGTGGAGCGCACCGGCCTCACGTAGGCCAACCTGTTTCTTCCCCTCCTTCCCTCTTTCCCTGCAAGGAGACCACGTCATGCCACTGCAATTCTTCAAGGGCCACGGCGCCCCCGGAACGTACACGAGCCGCGACGGCCGCACCTTCAAGGCCGGCAGCCTCGCCCCCACCGACCTCCCCAAGAAGGACGTGGAGGACTGGACCGCCATCGAGTACCTCGTGCCCTTCGAGGCCCCCAAGGTCGTCCAAGTCGGCCACGACACCCCCGACGCCAAGCCCGCCGCGAAGCCGGCCCGCGTCGCCGTTGACGCGTAGGCGCAGCCATGGCGATCGTGGACCAGGCGCAAGTGCGCGACCGCCTCGCCAAGACCCCAAACCTCACCCTGCCGCCGAGCATCACGCCGGCTCTCCTGGAGGACTACGTGCGCGGTGCTTCCGCCATCGTGTTGAAGCGCGCCGGCTACTCCGCCCCCCCAGCACCCGGCTCCTTGGAGCGGGACGCCCTCGAGGAAGCCTGCCTGGCCCTCGTCGTGAACAGTGTGCGGAAGGACTTGTTCCGCAGCGGCGACATGGCGGAGCAGTTGAGGCGGGAGCGCCAGGACATCCTCCGGGAAATCGAGGACATCGCGCAGGAAGCCAGCGACGGCAACCCCGACGTGGACTACACTGAAGAGGTGTAGCCAGTGGGGTTGCGGGTGGTCCTCTGCGACCCCGGCCAAGGCGAAGCCAGAGAAGGCACGAGCCTCCCCTTCAAGGTCCAGTGGCAACCGTCCACGGACAACCCCACTATGGGCGGCAGCGTCGCGGTGGCGAGCGTCCACGTCGAGGACGTAACGTTCGCCACCGCCATCGGACTGGATGGCAGCCTGGGCCCGACGTTCGCCATCCCCGCCGGCGCCACGCCGTCCTTGGCAGCCATGAGTCTCGTT
>JBHEMF010000056.1:0-8116 GCA_046352665.1 Thermoplasmatota archaeon | reverse complement strand
CTCCTAATCCTACTTCGATAACGGCCAGCTCGACTTCTTGCTCGGCAAAATAGAGGAATCCCAGGATCGTTTTGACTTCAAACTCGGTCGGCTGCCCCACGCCCGGCATCGCCGCCACTTCCTCGACCACATCAGCCTCATCCCAGACGAGAAGACCTACCGCGTCCTCGACGAATCCACGAAGCGTTCCATCGGCACGGTGGACGACGCCTTCGTCGCCGCCTCCATGGCGCCCGGCGCCCTGGTCGTGATGGGCGGCCGGAGCTGGCGCGTCCTCGAGATCGAAGTCGATGAGGCCCGGGTCCGCGTCGCACCAGTGCCCGAGCTCGGCCCCATCCCGCAGTGGTCCGGCAGCCAGCTCCCTGTGAGTTTCGACGTCGCCCAGGAAGTGGCCCGCCTGCGCCGTGCCGTCGTCGAGGGGGATGCCAAGACCCTGCGGTCCTATCCGATGGCTCCCGACGTCCTGGAGCGCGCCGCCCAACCGCTGCGAGACCACCAGAAGGAAGGCCTCGAGGTCGCCACCGACCGGCGCGTTACGTTGGAGATGTCTCGCCGCCTCATCGTGGCGGGCGTGGCGCTCGGCACGCGCGGCAACGAGGCGCTGGGGCGCATCACGCAAGCGCTCCTCTCGCAGCGTCTTGGCGCCCCCGTCGCGATGGAGGCCGACGCCTACCGCATCCACTTCACGCTGCCCTCGACGCAGCCGGCGCAGATGCTCGTCGATATCTGGCGGGGACTCGACCCGCGCAGCCTCGACCTCCTGCTCTCGCTCTGCCTGCGCGACTCGCCCCTCTTGCGCCACCACCTCGTGCAAGTGGCGAAGCAGTTCGGTGCGCTGCCGAAGGAGCTCGACCCGAACCACACGACCCGCAACCGCATCGAGTCCCTGCTGGAGCACCTGGCCCTCGAGGAGGAGACGCTGTCCCGCCTCATCCACGACCGCATGGACGTGGCCGCCGTGCAGAGCTTCCTTGAACAGATGGCACGCGGCGACGTCCAGTTCACGATCCAAGCGCAGGGACCGATGACGCACCTCGGCCGCGACGAGATGCGCCGCATGATGGCGCCGCCCAAGACGGACGAGGCGCTCCTGGCCGCCGTGCGCAAGCGCATCGAGGACTCCGACGTCCTCCTCGCCTGCTGCGCCTGCGGCAACTCGTGGCCGTCGCGGGTGCTCCTGCTGCCCAAGCGCATCAAGTGCCGGCGCTGCAGCTCCATCCAGGTCGCCTGCCTGCGGCCGTGGAACGAGGACCGCGTGCCCCTGCTGCGCACCAAGGCGGAACTCTCGCCGCAGGAGAAGAACGAGCGCGAGCGGCTGCTCCGCAACGGAGCCATCGTCGCCTCCTTCGGCAACGTGGCCTGCCGGGCCTTGGTCGGCCGCGGCGTCGGCCCCGACACGGCGGCACGCATCCTGCAGAAGGTGACCGATCCCGACAACCCGGCGTTCTGGCGGGAGATCCTCCTGGGCGAACTCACTTTCGCGCGGACCAACGCGTTCTGGCGCCGCTGAACTGCCAGAACGCGCATTTATTGCATGTTGTTTTAATATCAAAGAAGATTGGAGCCGCCATGGCCCAGCCCAAGTCGCGCATCGAGCTCACCGGGCCCATGGACCTGGCCCTCCCGGATGGCTCCACGGTCTCCATCCGGCCAGGCCCGCACGGCAAAGGCATCAGCATCGTGCCGCAGGGCGGCGCGCCGAGACGGGCGGCAGGCGGGACCGGCCGGGGACGGGGACGACCGCCGCGCCCCAGCACCCTCGAGCTGCGCGTCATGCTCGCCAAGGACGCGGCTGCGGAAGGCCTGCAGCAATCCTCCCATTACATCGACTGGCTCGTGGCGAAGGAGCCGAAGGTCGCGCGCACGACGCTGCAGCAGACCGTGTACCGCGAGATGCGGGCCGTCGGCGCCCCCAAGGCGGGCCGCAAGGGCCGGAAAGCGGCGCGGGCCGGCACGGGCGCCCGCGGCCGCGCTCCCCATCCGGCGACCCTTCTGCTGCGGGAGAAGCTCGCAAAGGACGGCGCCGCAGGTGCCTTGCAGGCGCCCGCGGCTTACATCCGCTGGGTCGTGGACAAGGCCGACATCGGCATCCGGCAGGCGCGTCCCATCGTGTACCGGGAGCTGCGCGCCGCCAAGAAGTGATCAGTCGAGCGCGATGTCGAAGGCGACGTGCGACTCCTCGGGGGAGTAGTTGCGCACGACGCGGGTGTTTGCGACTTTCGCCTGGCGCCCCCGCATGGATGCGACGAGCTCCGACATCCTGGCCGGCACGCGGTCGTTGCGCAGGATCTCGTGGTAATGGATGGTTGCGCGGGGCTTTGCCAACGCCGCGGCGACGCCGAGGAACGCCCCTGCCCCGTGCGGGAGGTTCATGAAGATGCGGTCGGCGGGCGCAAGGGTCGGGGCGACGACGCGCGCATCGCCCTCGTAAAGCCGGACCTTCTCCGCCAACGCGTTCCCCTCCACGTTGCGGCGCGCCAACGCCACGGCGTCCGGGTTCAGGTCGATGGAGTCCACGAGAGCGCCGCGCAGTGCTGCCTGGATGCCGAACGGAGCAACTCCCCCGAAGAGATCGACCACGTGCTCGCCGGGCCGGACCATCTTGGCGACCCGGTCGCGTTCCGAAGCGAGGCGCGGCGAGTAGTACGCCTTGGACGGATCGACCCACAGGCGGACGCCGTTCTCGTGGACGGCCGTGAGCGCGTCGCCCTCCCCGGCGATCCGCTCCAATTCGCGGACACGGTACGGATCCTTCACGCCGCGATCGTGGAATACGGCGCGCGCCTTGTGGAAGCGGAGCAACGCCTCGCCGAGAGCCACCCGGCGCAGCCAGAGTTCCTGCGGGACCTTCACGACGACGATGTCACCGACCTGGTCGAAGGCACGGGGCGCAAGGGCCTTCTCCTCGGGCGGCAGGTCGAGCAGGTCCTGGTAGCCCGCCGGCCGCAATTCCCGTGCCTCGAATTCCCAATGGATGGTGGGCAGGCGCGGCCCTTCGCAGGACTCGACCACGGGGAAGATGACGTCGCCGCCCACCTTTGCCACCGCGAGGTCGATGCGGAGCGCGTCCAGTTCCAGAAGCCGTCTCCTTGTGGCTTCCGCCTCGCTGCGGGGGACGCGGACGGCAGGGCTTTCGACCACGGCCAAGCCACGCGCGTCAAGCCCTTGAAGGTGTGGGGCATGCGGCCCGGCATGGCCCTCCACCTCGTCGGCCTCGGCCTGCACGACGCCAAGGACGTCACGGTGAAGGGGCTGGAGCGCATCCGGGCCTGCGGCACGGCGTACGCCGAGTTCTACACGGCGTTCCTCACGGGCACTTCGCACGACCAGCTCGTCGATTTCCTGCAGAAACCGGTGACCCTGCTCGACCGCCTGGCCGTCGAGACGGGCGCTGGCAAGATCATCGAGGAGGCGCGCAATGCGGAGGTGGCGGTCCTCACGGCGGGCGACCCGCTCACGGCCACGACGCACACCGACCTCATGCTGCGCTGCCACGCCTCCGGCGTCCCCTTCCACGTCGTGCACGCGCCGTCCATCTACACGGCAGCACCCGGACTCCTCGGGCTGCAGCACTACAAGTTCGGGCGCACGACGACGCTGGTCCGCGAGGAGAAGGGCTGGGCACCCACGTCGCCGTTCGACGCCGTCGCGGAGAACCATGCCAACGGCCTGCACACGCTCGTCCTCCTGGACATCAAGGCGGACGAGAAGTACTACATGACGGCCAACGAGGGCCTGACCCTCCTTCTCGGCCTCGCCGAGCGCACCGGCAACCCTTGGTTCGGGGCCCAGTCGCAGGTCGGCGTCGTGGCGCGCGCGGGCTCCGAGCAGCCGCTGCGGGCGACGGGGCCGGCCTCGCGGCTCGTAAAGGAGGACTTCGGGCTGCCGCTGCATTGCATCGTGGTGCCAGGGGACCTCCAGGTGGTCGAGGCCGAGGCCTGGGCGCTCTTCCAAAGGGCGTGAGGCTCCGCGCCGGAGCTGAGCAGCCAAGCGCTCGCATTGAATAGGAATCCCTGGAATCCCCGTCGCGTGCGACGACGCGCCTGGATCGCCTGGGGAGCCCTGCTGCTGGGCCTCCTTCTCCTCTGGGCGGGGAACCTTGCCCACACATCTGCCTTCCAGGCCGTCGGAGCGCTCTGCGTCGTCGTGGCCGTCGCGGCGTGGGTGGGCGGCATGGCGTTCTGGCGCAAGGCGTTCCCGCCCCTGCCGGCGATGCCCGACCTCGCTTTGCGCCCGCGTCCGGGGCAGCGCTGGTGCGCAAGGTGCGGCCGGCCCGCCCCGCGCGGGGGAACCTGCGCTTCGTGTGGAGGCGAGAGCCGGGGGCAGCGCCGCGAAACGCGTCGCCTCCAGCGGAAACAAAGGGCTAGGCGCCAGGAGAAGAAAACGTAACCCTTTCATAGGTCCGAGTCGGTTGGGCAGGCGGGACTGCACTCGCGATGGAACTCCGCCAGCGGGACGACAGGAAGACCCACCTCCTCACGCGTGGAAACGTGGACGGCATCGTCTCCGCCGCCCTGTTCCTCGCCAAGGACCCGACGACCCGCGTCACCTTCGTCCCCTCTGGGGACCTGGCCGTGGACGTGCTCCGCAAGGACATCGCCAGCCACGAATTCTACCTCGTGGACCTCGGCCTCACGCCCCGCCTCATCAAGACGCTGAATGACAAGTCGAAGACGCGCCAGAGGGTGACGTACCTCGACCACCACGAGCAGTCGGGCGAGCACCTTTCCGAACTCGACCTGGACGACGACCTGGAGGGGCTGGTCCGCCAGGGGGTCTCCGCTGCCGGTGTGGCCTACGATTACCTTGGACTCAACGGCGAGCACCGCCACCTCGTGGCCCTGGCCGACCTCGTCGAGTACTGCCCGAGCCCCCTCCTGGGCGAGGTGGAGCGCGCCGTCGGCAGCGCCCGCCTGGAGGAGGAGGCGCGCATGCTCGACTTCGCCTGGCGGTTCCGCGTCGAGGACGACCGCTTCCGCTACCAGGCCGCGCGCCGCCTCGCCGCGGGACGGTGGCCGAGCGAGGTCCCCGAGGTGAAGGCCCGGTACCTGCAGATGGTGAACGAGCAGCGCTGGGACAAGGCCCTCGAGCGCGTGCGCGAGCGGATCGAAGTGAAGCACAACGTGGCACTCCTGCGCTTCGGCCGCCGCAAGCCCAGCCTCTTCGGCTTCGGTTCGCGCGCCCTGGCCGAGGTGGCCCGCGAGGTCGGCGCGAACGTCGCCGTGCTCCTCAACCGCCGCAACCACCTCTCCAGCCTCAGCCTTCGCCGCACGTCGGGTGGCCGCTGGGACACGCCGGAGGAGGAGTCGTTCAACCTCGGCCGCTTCGCCTCCGATTTCACGGCCCACCATGGCATCGTTGGCGGCGGCCACCCGCATTCCGCGGGCGCCAAGATCCCGACGCACGCCGTGCCGGACTTCCTGCGCGAAGTGTACTGCCTGGCGTAGTCGCGACCGGATCAGGGAACGGGCGGGTACTTCGGGTCCAGCGTCGCGTTCCCCGTGACCTCGTAGTGGAGGCTCACCGGCTCGGCGCCGTAGTTCTCCCAAAGCAGCGAGTACTGGCCCGCCTTGGGCGCCGTGAAATTGCCCGCGTCCTTTGCCTGGTCGAGTTTGCGGACGTGCTCGACGACCGCGCCGCCGGCATGGCTGTGCACGTCGAAGTAGTTCGCCCCGCCCGTCATCGTCCAGGACCATGCGACCGTCGCGTTCGCCGCCATGACGAGGTTCACCTCGGCGAACCCGTCCGGACCCGGTTCCAATGTCACCGTCCGGGCGTGGATGACATGCGGCGCGGACGAGCAACCCGTTGCCAGAAGTGTCACGGCAGCAAGGGCAACGAGCCGCCTCAAGCCCGCCACGTCCGCCGCGCCAGGGCGACGCCGATGGCGCAGAGCGCGAGGAGGACGGGAAGGGAGGCGTGCACGGGCGCCGATGGCGGGGCCTGCTGGGGGGTCGGCGCCAACGTGGGGTCGAAGACGTAGCCGTAGTCGCCTACACCGCCCGTGAGTGCTGTGTAGAAGGCGACGGTGCCGCCGACCTGGGCCTCCGTCGTGTAGCCGGCCACCAGGGCGTCCTTCGATCCCGCAAGCTCGTACAGCGCCGGCAGCGTATCCGTCGGCTGGTGGTAGTGCGGGTACTCCTCGTCGTGGCTTCCCTGGATGCGCATCCCGGCCGCCCCCCGTGCAATGAGCGGGATGTGGTCGCTCCGGCCATAGTGGTCGTCATAGACCCACACGTACGCCGGCGGCAGGCCAAGGAGATCGTACGCCACCTCGCGGACGAGGAACTGGTAGTCGGTGTCCTGCGCCCAGACCGCCGCGAAGTCGGGCCGGTCCTTGAGGTCCTCGTAGCAGCCGTAGCTCCAGCAGGCCCATTCCTGGTCCTTGTGGATGGGCGCCGTGCGCAGGTTCAGCACAGCCACCTCGTCCAGGTCCGTCGTGTTCCCGTACTGCAGCCACGTGTTCTTCGCGGGGTAGTTCAAGCCCGGCATGTCGAAGGACTCCGAGACGAGGACCGTCGCGTTGGGCCCGTTCTCCGGGAGCTGGAAGAGCGCGCGCGCCACGGCGGGCTCCTCGGCGAGGGCCGTGGCCCCGTACAGGCCCCACTCCTCGCCGTCGTACCACGCAAACAGCAGGCTCGCCTCGAACGTGCCGCCGGCGTCGGCCCAGGCCTTGGCCTGGCGCGCCATCTCCAGCACCGTGCAGATGCCGCTCGTGTTGTCCAACGCGCCGCCGCCGAACGTGAGCTCCCGCGTGTCGTAGTGCGCGCCCACGACGACCCAGCGCGACGTGTCCCGGCCGGGCAGGGCGCCGAGGATGTTGGTGCCTCCCGTAGGAACGGTGGTCCCGACGCCGGGCCCGCCTTTCGTGAACGGCTGCAGGGCGGTGGCCAGGCCGAGGTTGCCGAAGACGTTGCCGTAGCGCTGCAGGAACAGGTCATGCGCCGGCGTCCCCATGACGCGGTAGTTCGCGGCACCCGTCGTGATGGCCGCCACACAGTCGTGGATGCGCAACCCCGAGAGGGTGCCGGCGAAGGCGCGCAGCGTCGCCACCGTCGCGTTGGTGTCGAGCTCGAAGGGCTTGTGGTCGAGTTTCGCCGCCTCGGTCAAGACTTCGGAGGGAGGCGCCGCGGACGCCGGCAAGGCCAGCGCCATGAGAAAGGCCAACGCCAGGAGACGCTGCACGCGGCCGGATGTCCACCTGGGCGCTAAAGACCTGCGGGCGCCCCGGTTCCTGGCTGGGCCGTCACACAAGGATGAGCAGGACGAGGGTCGAGGCCATCACCATGAGCCCGGCTGGGAGTGCCGCTGCGAACCAGAACCAGCGGTCGCGGCCGGAGGCGCCGAGGCCGGAGAGGACGAACCAGGCGATGACGGGTGCTGCGAGGTCGCCGGCAAGCGCACGGTGCACGACGACGGGGATGCTCGTGCCGTCGTACGTGGTGCCTTGGCACGTCACGATCGCGTCGCGGCCGTCGTACACGCCGTCACCGTCGCAGTCGCCGAGGGTCTGCAGGAAGACGAGCAGGGCGATCGCCGTCGCGGCGGCAAGTGCCACGAAGAGCCAGAAGATGAGGCGCCGGGCCGAGACCGCGTCGCCGTGCGCCCTCGCGGCGCCCACGGCGTCCGACGGTGGTTCGGCGGGCGTGGTCCTACTCCTTGAGCTGGGCGTCGAACTCGCCGGCGGCGATCGCCTTCGACATCTCCTTCGCGGTGCGGCCCTCGACCGTGACGCCCATGCTGACACAGGTGCCCACGACCTCCTTGACGCGCGCCTTGAGGCTGCCGCCGAGCATCGTCTCGCCCTTCATGCGCGTGATCTCGATGGCCTGCTTGATGGTGAGGTTGCCCACACTTCCCTTGTTGGGCGTGCCGGAGCCCTTCTCGATCTTCGCCTTGTTGAGGACGAGCTGGCTCACGGGCGGTGTCCCGACCTCGATCGTGAAGTTCTTCCTGTCGTCGATCACGATCTTCACGGGCACCTTCATGCCCGAGTAGTCCTTCGTCTTCGAGTTGATCTCGACGACGACCTTGCCGATGTTCACGCCCGCCATCCGGACGTCGGCCTCCTTGACGAGCAGCGAGGCCTCCGGGAATGCCGCCTTGAAGCGGTAGC
>JBHEMF010000055.1:0-8566 GCA_046352665.1 Thermoplasmatota archaeon | reverse complement strand
GTGTAGAAGTCTGCGGCGATGCGCGTGTCTTCGAGCGCCTTGCCCGTCTTCGGCTCGAAGGGGAAGAACGTAGCCTCCTCGCCGCCCTGCGCGCCGTCGTGGCCCGCCACTTCCGCGTCTATGACGCCCAGGAGGACAAGATCCGCGGCCAGGTCGTGGCGCGCCGCTTCTACGTCATCTTCCCGCCCGCCGAGTTCGACCGGCGCTACGACGCCGTCCGCGCCGACATCAAGGCCATGGACCCGAACCTCCTCGCCTTCCTGCGCCGCGACGCCGGCGAGGACATCCTCTTCGTCGCCGAGCGACCCCCCGACAAACCCCAGAACGTGGCGCTCCGCGTAGTACTCCTCCTCGCCACCGTCGCGACCACGACAATCGCCGGCGCCCTGTCGTGGCACTCCTTCCTGCACGGCGCCAAGGGGCTCTCCTGGTCCGTCCTCTGGGACCCGAACGACCTCCTGTGGGGGTTCCTGAGCTTCGCCCTCCCGCTCCTCCTCATCCTCGGCATCCACGAGACCGCGCACTTCGTCGTGGCGCGACGCCATGGCCTGCGCGCCACCCTGCCCATGTTCATCCCGGCGCCACCGTTCCTCATGCCCATCGGCACCTTCGGCGCCTTCATCAGCTTGAAGGACCCGCTGCCCGACCGCAAGGCCCTCTTCGACGTGGGCGCCGCCGGCCCCATCGCCGGCTTCTTCATCGCGGTCCCCGTCGTCGTCCTCGGCGTCTTCCTAACGAGCGCTGCCGCACTCCCAGTCCCGGACCTCGACCGGCCGCTTGCCACACTGGACGTGGACGGCAAGATCGTGGACCTCGCCAAGTCCGAGACGGGCCGCGCCAACCTGACGCTCGCAGGGCCCGCGGCCGGCGCCGCGGTCCTGAACCTCACGGCACCCACGGACCGGCAGGACGGCTGGACGTTCGGCCTGCACGTGGCCGTCACCGCCGCGAACGGCACGGTGTCGGAGGAGACGGTCACGGCGACCCTGCAGCCGGGTGAACGGATCCTGCGCACCGTGAGCATCCCCGCCAACGCCACCATGGCCGAGGTCGAGGTGACGTGGGACGACGGCATCATGCGCTTCGGCGACCCCCTCCTCGTCCAGGCCATCAACCTCATCTGGCCCGCCAGCGCCGGCGACTACCTCACCCACCCCACCTACATCGCCGGCTGGGTCGGCCTCCTGGTGACAGGCATCAACCTCCTCCCCACGGGCCAACTGGACGGCGGCCACGTCTCCCGCGCCGTCTTCGGCGAGAGGTCGCGCTGGGTCGCCCGGCTCGCCCTGGGCATGCTCGTGGTGCTGGCCCTCCTCTTCGACACGTGGCTCCTCATGGCGCTCTTCGTGCTCTTCACGGGCATCTACCATCCGCCACCCCTCAACGACAGGACGCGACTCGACCGCAAGCGCGTGGTGCTCGCAGCCGTGGTGCTCGTGGTCTTCCTCCTCACGTTCGTCCCCGTCCCGTTCCAGTTGTGAAAACCGCGCTGGCGCCGGACACGGTAACGTGGGGAAACATCTATCCCGCGCGGCGACCCATCCTAGGGGGTGGCCATCGGCTTCGTCCTCATCAACACGGCCCCGCATAGAGAGGCCCCCGTCTTCCAGAGCCTGCAGGACGTGCCCGAGGTGGTAGATCTGCAGCCACTCTTTGGCGACTACGACCTCATCGCCAAGGTGGAGGTCGAGGACTTCGCGGCCCTGGGCGCCGTCGTGAGCCGCGCCATCCGCGCCATCCCCGGCGTCACGGAGGCCCAAGCCCTGAGCGGCACGAACCACGACGAGCCGCGGACCGGCACGGGCTTCCCCGCCTTCGTCCGCGCATGAGGGGGCTAGAGCGTCTTGGGCATCTCGGCGGCCGGGCTCTTCTTCGCCATCTCCTGGGTCTTCTTCGAGCGCTGCTTGGCGTCGTAGCCCGTGACGGCCTCGAGGAACTCGTTCCAGCGCCGCTGCGTGTCGGCGGCGAGGGCGAAGGCCTCCTTGTCGCCGGCCGCCACCTTCTGCGCGAACGACTTGTCGGTCTGCGTGTCCACGACGAGCTCCTTCTTGCCCTGGTAGCGCGCCCTGATCTGCGGCATCGAGCCGAAGGCGCTCGCGAACCACTCGCCATCCTGCTTGTGCGAGTCGAAGCAGGCGTCGAAGACCATGGCGAAATCGACCTTGGCGGCGTGGCCGGGCTTGACGGGGTAGGTCTGCATCGCGCCCGGCAGGCGGGTCGATTGCTATGAGCGTTGCCACGGAGCCAACGCCGGTCCGACGCGTCGGCCGCTAACCCAGGTGGCCGACGAGGTGGCCCGGCGTCGCCACCACGACGTCGGCCTGCGGGTGGCTGGCCCCCGCCGGATTGACCCACGCCGTCTGCATGCCCAATGCCTTGGCGGGGAGGATGTCGAAGTCGATGGAGTCGCCCACCATGAGCGCCTCCTCCGGCCGGACGCGCAACCGGTCCAGCACGGCATGGAACGCCGCAGCGTCGGGTTTCCAGTGGCCGAGCTCGCCCGAGATGCCGACGAAGTCCACCTCGGCCTCGAGCGCGAACGCCTCCACCTTGGGGCGCTGCGACTCGCTGCGGCCGTTTGTAAGGAGAGCCGTGCGCCGCCCGGCGCGGGCCCTCCGCAACGCATCTGTCGCGCCGTCGAGAAGGCAAAGGCGGGTGGAGACGTCGCGGCTGAACGCGTCCGCAAGGGCCGTGCCGGGCAGGCGGTCGGCCGTGCCAAGACGCTCCGACAGCAACTGCAGACGTTCGGAGATGTACCACCAGCGCCGGAGCTGCGACCAGGACCGGATGTTCTCCTCCATGACGCCGTCGTAGGCGGTGCGCACCGTGTCCCCCGCAAAGCCGAGCGGGGCGAACTGTGTCTTGGCGAGGCTCGCGATGGCCCCCGCCTCGGCTGCCCGCCAGTTCACGAGCGTGTCGTCAAGGTCGAAGAGCACGGCGCGCAGCCGGCCCGGTTCCAGGGTGCCCAACGGGGCTGGATGCCCCGCCGCCCCCCTTGAACCCGCCGGTAGGTGAAGCGGCAGCACGCGCCGGATTCGGGTCGCCTGATTCGGCAGGTTTGCGCCCATGGTTATGGTGCGGCGGGCACAAGCCACGCGCATGTCCTGGAAAGAGCTCATGCTCCCGGTCGCCGAATTCGTGGGCGGGGTGGCGGCCCTCCGGGTCGCGGTGCCGATGGAGAGCGTCGTCCTCACGTGCGGCGCCATGACGCTCACGATGCTCGGCCTCGTCGGCGTCACGCGCAAAGTGTCGAAACCGCAGAGCCGGCCCTACCAGCCGGAGCCCTGAAGCCGGAACGATGACGCCGCAACCCTGAACAGCGAGCGCCCGCTCGCGGCGGCGTGGCCGTCCTAGGCATCGAGGGCACCGCGCACACGCTGGGCGTCGGCATCGTCGCCGAGGCCGCCGGCCGCTGCCAGGTCCTCGCCAACCGCCGCGCCATGCTGCGCCCGCCGCCACCCGCTCCCGGCGAGCCCGCGGCCGGCATCCACCCCCGCGAGGCCGCGAGCCACCACGCCGAGGCCGGGCCGCAGATGCTCGCCCTCGCGCTGGAGGATGCGGGCATCGCCGCCGCCGACCTGGACGGGATCGCCTTCAGCCAGGGCCCCGGCCTCGGCCCGTGCCTGCGCGTCGCGGCCACGATGGCGCGCTCCCTCGCCCTTCGGACCGGCAAGCCCCTCCTGGGCGTCAACCACTGTGTGGCCCACCTGGAAGTGGGGCGGGGCACGGGCGGCGCTGCGGACCCGATGCTCCTCTACGTCTCGGGCGCCAACACGCAGGTCCTCGCCTTCGCGCGCGGCCGCTACCGCGTCTTCGGCGAGACGCTCGACGTCGGACTTGGCAACGCCTTGGACAAATTCGCCCGCGACCACGGCATCCCGTTCCCCGGCGGCCCCGAGGTGGAGCGCCTCGCCGCCACGGCGCCGCAGGATACGCTGCGCCCGCTCCCTTATTCCGTGAAGGGCATGGACATGAGCTTCGCGGGGCTCGCCACGGCGGCGACGCGGCTCGTGTCGGACGGTGCCCCGCTTGCCGAGGCCTGCCACGCGTTCCAGGAGCACGCCTTCGCAGCCGTCGTGGAGACGGCGGAGCGGGCCCTCGCGCACACCGGCAAGGGCGAGCTCGTGCTGGGCGGCGGTGTGGCGTGCAACGCGAGGCTGCAGGCGATGGCGCGCACGATGTGCGCCGAACGGGGGGTCGCGTTCTTCGCGCCGCCGCGCGACCTCCTCGTGGACAACGGCGCCATGATCGCCTGGCTCGGCCTCCTCCAGCTCAAAGCCGGTGCCGCAGTCGAGATCGCGGACTCCGCCGTCCTCCCGTACCAACGCACCGACCAGGTGGAGGCGACGTGGCGCAGATCGTGAGGCCCGCACGTGCTGCGCCGCTTGCCGTGGGCGCCGAAGCCGAGCTGCGCCACGCGAACTTCCTCGGCCGTCCCGTGCTGGAGAAGCGCCGCCTCCCCAAGGGCTACCGCCACCCTTCCCTCGATGCCACGCTGCGCGCCGAGCGGACCCGCGACGAGGCCAACCTGCTCGTCGCTGCCCGCCGTGCCGGTGTCGCGGTCCCCCTCGTCTATGACGTCGATCGCGGTGCGGCGAGCCTTCTCATCGAGCACATCGTCGGACGCACCTTGCGGGAGGAGCTGGCGGACCGGGGCGACGCCGACGGCCACATGGCCGCCCTCGGCCGCGCCGTCGCACGCCTGCACGATGCCGGCATCACGCATGGCGACCTCACGACGGGGAACGTCCTCGTCCCTGCGGCGGCGAGCGGCGTCGTGTCCCTCGTGCTCATCGACTTCGGGTTGGGGGCCGCCACCGCCGAGGCCGAGCCGCGCGGCGTGGACCTGCACCTCCTCGAGGAGGCCCTGGAGGCGACGGAGGCGGATGCGCAGGCGATGTTCGCGTCGTTCCTCTCGGCCTACCGCGGCCACGCGGCGGGGGGCAGGGAGGCGATCCGGCGCCTCGAGGAGATCCGGACGCGGGGGCGCAACCGGTGAGGCGCATCACTTTCGTCACCACGAACGCCGGCAAGGTGGCCGAAGTGGCCGAAGGGTTGGCGCGGCACGGCATCGAGGTCGTGCAAGACGCCCGCGGCTACCCCGAGGTCCAGGCCGACTCCCTGGCCGAGGTGACGGAGTCCGGAGCCGACTGGCTGCTGCGCGCGGGCCTTCCGCCGCCGTTCCTCCTCGAGGACTCGGGGCTCTTCGTGGACGCCTTGGGAGGTTTCCCCGGCGTGTACAGCCGCTACGCCCTGGACACCATCGGCACCCCCGGACTCCTGCGTCTCCTGGGCCCCGGTGGGGGCCGTTCGGCTTCGTTCCGCACCGACCTTCTCCTCGTGGACGGAGCCGGCGTCCGCCGCCACTTCGAGGGCACCTGCCGGGGGACCATCGCGCAAACCCCGGCGGGCACCGCAGGGTTCGGTTTCGACCCCGTCTTCGTCCCTGCCGGCCACGACCGGACGTTCGCCGAGATGGGGCGGGCCGAGAAGGGGGCCGTGAGCCACCGCGGCGAGGCCGTGCGGCGCTTCCTCGCGGCGGCAATCCAAACAGCAAAACCATAAATGCGGCCCCCCTTGGAAGGCCCGGTAGCCTTGGTCAGCGTCAAACGCATTTTCGGGACTCTGTTCTTCATCATCTCGTTCCTGGTGACGTTCGCGTTCGTCTTCCTGCTGTACGCCAAGAGCACCGACGACCAGAATTTCAAGGACTTCTACGACAAGGTGCCCATGGCGGGCATCGTGACGGGGGCCGTCCTCGGCTTCATCATCGTCCTCCTCATCCTGATCCTCCTCATCCGCAGCTCCGAGGAGCGCCGCCGCCGCGAGGCCTTCCAGGAAGAGCAGGACCGCCTGGCTGCCGAGCGCGACGCCTTGGCTGCCTTCGAGGCCGGGCTCGAGGAGCCGGAGAAGATCGGCTGGGGCCCCGACATCGTGGTCTACAACCTGCCCACGGTCGGGCTCATGCACCGCGCCTGGGAGAAGTACAACCGCCGCTCGAACTCGATCCCGTACTACTTCCCGCGCAGCGTCGAGGCCGCCGTGTACACGAACAACTACATCCCCATCGACGGCAAGGGGACCATGCTGAAGCTGCGCACCCTCATCGCCGGCCCGCCGGGCGCCCAGTCGAAGGACCCCGGCATGGCGCACAACAAGCGCCCCGTCACCATCGACCCCAAGGTCGTGGAGACCCTTGGCCCGAAGTGGAAGAAGATGTACGAGGAGCAGACCAACCCCCAGCCCGAGATGGCCGCGACGGCGACGGCAGGAACAATGGAGGTCTCCACTGGCCGCACGACGATGCTGCAGGAGATGGAGTCCCGCTTCACGGCCCCCGCCGAGCCCGGCCGGGCCTACTACGACTACGACGGCGACGTCCACCAGGTCGAGGACATCGAGGGCATCGGCCGCATCTACGGCGACACGCTCCGCGCCATCGGCGTCCACACGACGGCCCGCCTCTTCTACGAGGACGCGCAGTCCCTCGCCGACCGCGTCGGCGTCCCCGTCCGCACCGTGGAGTCCTGGAAGGCCATGTCCGAGCTCGTGAAGGTCACGGGCATCGGGCCACAGTACGCGGAGGCCCTCGCCCGCAGCGGCATCAACGGCATCGCGGAGATGAAGCGCCGCAGCCCCGGCGCCATCGCGGAGCAAGTGAACTCGTACCTCGACGGCCTGCACACGAACGTGGTCGGCACGAAGATCTCCGAGGCGCGCGTAAAGGGCTGGCAGAAGGCCGCGTCGAAGATGAAGAAGACCAGGATGAAAGCGCCCGAAAAATAGGGTCCTCGCTTCGCTTCGGACCCTATTTTCCGGAACCCTCTCGAACGACTGGCAGGGGCGCTGCGCGCCCCCGCACCCCCCGCGGACTCCTTTGCGGGGTGGTCGGGCTTTGGGCGCGCCTCGCGTTCTCAAACGCTCGGCGCACCGTCGCCCTCCTCGCCGCTTCGCGGCGGCTCGCTGCGCTCGCCCCACCCCGCGGAGGCCAGGCTGCCTCGACTGCAAATGCTCCTTGTGGACGGATCACGCAAGCGTTGAAAGATTGGAGCGCGAATGTGCCCGGCGTGGGAATCCAGGCGTTTCTTGCCTCGCGCCAGTTGGCCACCGTCGGCGGCTGGTTCTTCGTCGCGCTCGGGGCTTTTTACCTGGTGTTCGGCGCCTGGGGCCTGCGGATCTGGGCCACCGGGAAGACCGATTGGATTTTTCTTTCCTCGTTGCACTCATTGGAGGCGCGATCTTCCCGGCGTTGGGGCGGTTCGCACTGAAGTCCCGATGACTGGCTCGCTCCGCTCGCCGGCGCTGCCGCGCCCCACCGTTCTCCGTTGAGGTCCCGGTCGAAGGAGTCGCCGTCGTCGGAGGCGTGGACCTCGCGTGCCGCCGACGAAAAGCAGGGCTTTCAGAGGTGCAACGGAAAGCGTCGGCCTCGGGCTTCTGCGGAATCTGCGCAATCTGCGGATGGTCCGCGGCGCAGGTCTTCGCCAAATCCTCATATATGCGACCGAAGTCGGCCGCCTTGGACACGCATCCTGGCGCTCGCAACGACGCCACCGTGTGTGCCCAGATTAGGAGACCCGACATGTCCCGCCACGCCAGCTCGAAGCCCGTCCGCGAAGCCGCCCCGTCCTGGGTCCCCCTGCGCGCCCGCGAGGTCGAGGCCAAGGTCGTCGAGCTCGCCAAGGAAGGCAAGCAGCCAGCTGTCATCGGCCTCATCCTGCGCGACTCCTACGGCATCCCCTCGGTGCACGAGCTCACCGGCAAGAAGATCCAGCAGATCATGACGGACGCCGGCGTCGTCGGCAAGCTCCCCCAGGACCTGCAGAACCTCATCCAGCGCTCCATCCACCTGCAGGAGCACCTTTCCGCCAACCCGCGCGACCTGCACAACCTGCGCGGCCTCGAGCTCATGGAGTCCCGCATCCGCAGCCTCTCCAAGTACTACCTGAACCGCGGCGACCTGCCCGTGGGCTGGGTGTACTCGCGCGAAGGCGCCCGGCTCCTCGTTCAGTAAGGGGACGGCCTTGTCCGATGGCCGGCGCTGCCGGAGCCACGGAAGGCACGGAAGGCACGGAATCGACACGCGTTCCTGCGCCGTGCTCCGCGAGGTCCGTCAGTCCGACGACGGCGCCGTCGGGCGCGTGACCCTCGTGTGGATCGCAAGGCGCAAGTTTGTGGGACTCCTTCGGGCCACGCGGCCCTCGCCTCTCGCGGCACTCCGCATTCGGCTCGCCCAAACCCTAGCCGTTCGCTGGGTTCCCTCGGCTGTCGCCCCGCGTGCTTTTCTGCAACTCCGACTTGGGCTTCCTGCGTTCCGTCGTGGACGTGGACGACGTCGTCGGACTGCAGGAACTGCTCGCTACTCGCCGTGTAGCAGGTTAGCCGCCTTCCGTGCGTTCCGTGGTTTCCGTGGCTAGGTGGGCGGTTCAGCCTGCCAACTTCGCTAGCTGCGGGAAGTACCACCGCATGATTCCCCTCAGGTTGTCCGCATCCGGTCTTGCCCAGTCGCGCTGCAGCTCGCAGGCCACCTGCAGCGCCGTGACCGGCTGGACGCCGGCCTGGACCATGC
>JBHEMF010000054.1:0-8597 GCA_046352665.1 Thermoplasmatota archaeon | reverse complement strand
GCCTTGAGCGGCGAGATATAGAGCGTGTGCAGGCCCTCGGTCGGCGCCTCGATCAGCTCGGCGAGGCTCGGCAGGAAGCCGGCCAAGGTCTTGCCGGCCCCGGTCGGCGCCACGAGCAACGCGCTCCGCCCGGCCCGCGCCGCCGCGTACAGCGCCCGGGCCGCGTCGCCGTTGTGGTGGCAGGAGTAGCAGTGGTTCTCGGCCGACCAGCGCGGCACCTCGCGGGCCAGGTGCTCGCGGATCACCGTGCCCGGGTCGAGCATCATCGCCACGAGATTCTCCGCCACGGCGGTCTCGGTGTCGCCGACCGGCACGCCGAGCGCGTCCTCGAGGCGCTTGGCGGGGTCCACCGTGACGAGGAGGGTCTTGCGGCCTTTCTTCGCGAAGTGCAGGGCCGCCGCGGCGGAGCAGGTGGTCTTGCCGACTCCGCCCTTGCCCGTGAAGATCACGAGCCTCTTGCGGGCAAGGTCCTGCATCGTTCCGGCGAGGCCCCGTTCGTCCTTGAGAGTGACGGAGGCGGAACGGCAATCACCCGGCGCGCCTTGGCCCGCGCCGTGGCCGCCCCCGACCAGCACCGCGTCTGGGAGGCGATCGCAGCGAGCTTCGACCAGAGCCGCGTGCGGCGGTGGCCGCACGTCGAGGCCTATCTTTCTGGGCTCGCGCCGCGGAGCCGCGTGCTGGACCTCATGGCTGGCAATGGCAGGCACACGGCCTCCATCCTCGCCGCCGGGCACGCGGCCACGTGGCTCGACTGGAGCCGTCCCGCGGCCAAGATCGCGGCCCGGCGCTATCCGGACGCCGACGTCGTCGTGGCCGACGCGGGCGCGCTCCCGTTCGGGACCGGAACGTTCGATGCCGCCATCTTTGTGGCCGGCTTGCATTCCCTGCCGACGCCCGCGGGACGGGCCGCCTGCCTGCGCGAGCTGCACCGCGTCCTCGCTGGCGGCGGAACGGCCCAGGTCACGGTCTGGTCCCGCGATGCGCCCCGTTTCCGCGCGCAGGGCGAGCCCGGTGCGCCGCTCGACGTCGTGCTCCCTTGGCGCAGCCACGGCCACGACGAGCCGCGCCATTACCACCTCTACACGGCCTCGGCCTTGCGCAGTGAGCTTGCTGACGCCGGCTTCACGGTCGGCGGGGAAGCGGCGGTCGCGGTGGTGGGGCCCCAGCCGGACAACCTGGTGGCGGTGGCGCGCCGGGTCTAGCCGACCAAGGCAACGCTTTTCCCGTGGCCCCCTCGTGGGCGACGCATGCGCAACCTTCTCGCCCTCCTGGCGCTGGCCTCCCTCGCCGTCGCCGGATGCTCCCAGCCGCCGCCCGCCCCGACGCCCCCGCCGTTGCCCGACAACCACCTCGCCAGCATGATGGACGACCAGCGCGTGGACGTCCCCAGGGAACTCGCCGGCGGCCTCGACGTGGCACTGCGCCCCACCAACTACCGCGGCGGCGAGCCCAACATCGGCATCACCTCCGCCGGCGCCATGTTCGTGATCGGCGGCCAGGTCACCCTCAAGTCCACCGACCTGGGGCGGACATGGTCCGAGTCGTTCAACATGACGGCCTTCTGGGGCCCCGCCGCGGACAGTCCCCTCCCCAACTCGTGGCCCACCGTCGCCAACCAGAGTGTCCCGCAGGTGCCCATCGTCGGCACGCCCGGACCGGACCAGGTGCGCTCCTTCACCCGCTCCAGCGACCCCATGCTCTGGGTGGACCCCGACACCGACCGCATCTTCACGGACCACATGACGGGGCTCTACTGCTCGAAGCTGTTCTTGAGCGACGACGAGGGCGCCGCCTGGACGCCGAGCCCCGTCGATTGCGGCGTGCCCGTGAACGACCACCAGAAGCTCATGACCGCCCACTACGGCCCCGATGGCCCGCCGTCCGGCAACCCGGCCTACCCCAACGTCGTCTATTACTGCTACAACAAGCTGGTCGCCACCAACTGTGCGGTCAGTTTCGACGGCGGACTGACGTTCCAGTACGACCGGCCGGCCACGATCGGCGTGAAGGGCGGCGGCGAGGCGTCCGCTCCCCAGGCGCAAGCGGCATGCGGCGGCCTCAACGGCCACCCAGCAGGCGCGCCCGACGGCACGGTCTATGTCCCCCTCAACGACGGCTGTCCCGGCCCCGTCGTGCTCGTGACCACCGACAACGGCCTCACCTGGACCGCGCGCGACGGCCCGACGGCGCACGGCGCCGAGGAGATCGACCCGGACATCACGGTCACCCCCGACGGCACGGCGTACATGCTGTACCGCGGCAAGGACCACCTGCAGTACCTCGTGCGCAGCCACGATCGGTTCGCCACCTTCGAAGGTCCGTGGCGCGTGTCGCTGCCCGAGGTCCGCTCGACGGTGTACACCGTGATCACCTCCGGCGACGACGGACGCATCGCGATGGCCTACCTCGGCACCCGCGACTCTAAGAAAGCGCCCTCCGCGGCGGAGAACACGACGCGCTGGCACCTCTACGAGACGGTCTCCCTCGACGCCGAGGCCCAGGTCCCCACGTTCACGACGAAGCAGGTCACACCTGACGACGACCCGGTCCAGATCGGCTGCGTCTGGCTGAACGGCGGCGGCAACCCGTGCCGCAACATGCTGGACTTCATCGACATGGCGCACACCCCCGATGGCCGGCCGGTCGTGGTCTTCACCGACGGCTGCACAAAGGATTGCGCAGGCAACGCCACCGCGACGGAGAAGCAGAGCCGCAGCGGCAACGTCACCGTGGCCGTCATGGAGGCCGGGCCCAGCCTCTTCGCCGCCAAAGGCCTCCTGGCCCCGTCCAAGCCGTAAGGCGCAGCGGCGCTTATCTGCGGCCCGGGCCTCGGCGCCTGCGTGCCCCTGGTCGTCGCCGGCTCCGCCTCCGCGCCCTTCGCGGCCGGGCTTGCCCGCGAGCTCGGCGCCACCGTGGCACGCGCGGAGGCCAAACGGTTCCCCGACGGCGAAGGCTACGTGCGCATCCTGGAACCAGTGCAGGGCCGCGACTGCGTCGTCGTGCAGGCCACGGCGCCCGACACCAACCTCGTGGAGCTCCTCCTCTGGCAGGATGCGCTGCGCGAGGCAGGCGCCCGCACCGTCACGACCGTGATCCCGTACCTGGGCTACGCGCGGCAGGATCGCGTCTTCCACGAAGGCGAGGCCGTCTCCGCCAGGGCCGCGGCGCGCGCCGTCGCTGGCACCACCGACGCCGTCGTCACCGTGGATCCCCACAAGGAGGAGGTGCTGGCCTTTTTCGGCGGCAAGGCGCGCTCCGTCTCCGCCGTGCCGCAGATCGCGGCCGAACTCTCGCGCTGGGGCGTGGACATCGTCCGGGCGCCCGACAAGGGGGCCCGCGACCGCGCCGCGCAGGCGGCCAAGCTCATGGGCGCCCGTGTCGATCACCTCGGGAAGACCCGCATCTCGGCGACGGAGGTCACGATGCAGGCCAAGGAGCTTGACGTCGCAGGCGCGCGGGTCGCCATCGTGGACGACCTTATCGCGAGCGGCGGCACGATGGTCACGGCGGCGCGCCAACTGAAGGCCCAAGGCGCAGCCTCCGTGGTGGCTGCATGCACGCACGGCTTGTTCACGGGTGGCGCCGTGCCGCGGCTGCTGGCGGGAGGCATCGACCGCGTGCTGGCGACGGACACCGTCGAAGGCGGGCCTTGCGAGATCGTGAGCGCGGCACCCGCCGTGGCCGATGCGCTGCGGACGCGCCTCACCGCATAGCGCGGCCCTTTGTTGCGTAGGCGATGGCCCACTGAAGACACTGAAAACATTGAAACGTAGGCCTTCACCGCCAGCAACCCCTTGACCCCGCGGTGAGAATGGTGCGCCATGCGCCTGTTTCAGCGCGTTCGGTGGGCAGGATTTGGCCGGGGGCAAGGTTTTATCCAAGACCCATCTCGCCGAACCCGTCCCGTAGGGGGCAGTTGACGCTCATGAAGCGAAGTTCCCGCGCCTGGAAGAAGCCGGGCAAGCAGCGCTGGAAGTGGCGCAAGAAGAAGATGCGCCGCCGAAAGCGCGCCCAGAAGCTGAGGAAGGCGTAAGCCCCCAGCGCAGCCCGCCGGTCGGGTCCCTTTTCGCTTCTTTCTCAAACCTTATCGCCGGGCAGGCGCATTTCGCGCATGTCCCCAAAATGGGTGCTTAGGCTAACCCGGTAGACTGGCGGCCTCCAGAGCCGCTGATATGAGTTCAAATCTCATAGCGCCCACTCGCAGCATGGGATGACGAGAAGAGGGTCAGCCAAGCCGGCGTCACACCCGGCCGTGCCGAGAAACCCGGTCGCGGACCATGCAGGCGGACGCCCCAAGTAGGCCCTTGCCCTGGCGTGCGCGTGGCCGAGCTCACTGGTATCCGCTCCGGCGACGGCGCCAAGATGAAGGCCGAGGTCGGCGAGGACCACGTGGCGTTCCGCGGCGCCGTGAAGGCCGACGTCCCGTTCGAGGAGATCGTGGCCGAGGCGCGGGGCACCCTTCTTGTCCTCTCCTTCCGCGGCACCACCGTCGAGCTCGGCGCCGGCGCCCGCGCGGCCCAGCTTGCGTCGCGCATCCGCAGCCCGCCCAGCCGCCTCGACCGCCTCGGCGTCCCGGCCGGCGCCTCGACCGCGGCGGCGGGACCCCTGGACGCAGGGTTGCGCAGCGAGCTCGCGTCGCGCACCCACATGGCGGCCGGCGTGCCGCGCGACCCGGTCGATCACCTGTTCTTCGCGGTGGACGCCGCGGAGGCGCTGCTTGCCGTCCCCAAGCTCGTTCCGCTCGTGGCGCCCGGCGGCACGTTGTGGGTCGTCTCCGATCCGGCGCGGGTGCCCGCAGCAAAGGTCGGGTCTGCAGCAAGAGCCGCCGGCCTGCAGGAACGAAGGAGCGTGCGCCTGCCGCCGTCGGTCGCGGTCGCGTTCAGCCGGTAACTTTGCGGCCTATTTTCCGCGCTTCGCGGCCTTCTTTGCCGACTTGCGCGTCGCGGGCTTCGTGTCCTTGGCCTTGGACCAGCGCGGCTTGGTGTCCACGGAGTCGATGATCTGCTTTCCCGTGGGCTCCCGGTACCCTTGGTGGTTGCCGCAGTACGGCGAGCCGGCGACGACGGGGTTCTGGCATTGCTTTCCGCCCTTCGTCACGGCGTGGCACTGGGCGCTTCCCTGCTGCGGGTCCCAGCCGCCGCCAGGGAGAGTGTCCGCCATCGAGGCGTGCCGGGGCTCCGTGTCGCGCGCCTGGTGGATGCCCTGCGTCGTGCGGGGCTGGAAGCCGAAGTGGCTCGAGCAGTACTTGCTGCCGGCGCGCGCCGAGTTCCGGCACTGCTGGCCCTCCTCGGTGATCGCCGAGCACTGCGGCTGGTAGTCGGACGCCGCGGTCTCGGCGGGCTCCTTGGCCTTGGATTTGCGGCCCAGCCCGAAAAGTCCACGGCGCGCCGGCTTCTCCACGGTCTCCGTGGACGACTCGGTGGTGGTCGTGGTGGTCGTGGTCTCGCGGAGGTCCACGTCCTGGATCACGCGGTCCACGTCGGCGTCGGAGAAGCGTCGCTCGCTGTTGCCGTCGGCGAGGGTGTAGGTCTTGCCCGTCGGGCCCTCGTAGGAGCGGACCTCGCCGCCCTGGTCGGTGCGGTACACGGTGCTGCGGCGCCACGCCTGCAGGTTGGCGCGCTTGGGGGCACCCTCGAAGCCGGGGTCGGGCGCGCGCAACGAGTCGATCTCCTCGCGGATCGTGTAGATGGATTCCGAATGCTCGCGGGCGGGGCCGCCCTGCGGCAGGGCGCCCTTCTGGGCTTCGGCCATGCGGTAGTCGCCGTCGGCTCGGGGAGCGGGCGGCTCGGGCGTGCCGAACGACTCGGGGTCGCCCTCGAAAACGATCTTCTTCACGGGCCCGGGGTCGGCGACAAGTTGCATGGAGCTGTCGGGCTCACCGGTCTCGTCCGCGCCGCCGTCGTCGCGTTGCGTCTGCAGCGTGCTCGTGCTCTCCGTGACCTTTTCCTTGCGAGCCATGGCGAAGCCTCGATTCCTCTCCCTGTTTATATCCTGAATGGGCGCCCGGCCCGCTGGGACGGACGCCGACGCTAAAGGGAGCCCCGCCGTCGCGGCGCCGTGCGCGTCCTTGTTGCGAACCGCAGCGACACGGCGAGCGTCAACATGCGCGGCCGCCTCCTCGAGCAGGGCGACTGGGAGGCGACGAACCGCCGCTTCCGCGACGCCCCCGTCTGGTCGCAGAGCTAGGCCATCCTCGTCGAGGTGGCGGGGCCGGCCGTGACCGACGAGCGGCTCGACCACGACCTGCACGACCTGGGCCTTCCCCTGCGCGACGTCTGGTTCCTGTCCCGGCACCGCGCCGAGTCGGGGAATCCCAGCCTCACGGTCCATCCCACCGGCAACCACGGCGAGGCCCGCTTCGGCGGGGCGCCGCAGCGCCTGTCGCCGGCGGCACCGCGTGACATGGGTGCCCTCCTCCGGCGGCTCCGTCACCACAAGGACCAGAGCCAACTGCCGCACTCGGTCACCTACGAAGCGACGCACCACGGCCCGGCCATGACGATCCCGAGCCTGTTCGTGGAGATCGGCTCCAGCGATGCCTGGTATGCGGACCGCGCAGGCGCGGAGCTCATGGCCCGCGCCATCCAGGACGTGTTGCGCGGCGAAGGCAAGTGCACCGGTCCCGTCCTCGTCGGTGTCGGCGGCGGCCATTACGTGCCCCGGCACACCGACGTGGCGCTCGAGGGCCTTGCCGACTACGGCCACTTCCTGCCCAGCCACGCCGTGGACGCCGACGCGTCCCCCGAACCGTTGCGGCGCGCCATCGCGGCAACGCCTGGCTGCTCTGCCGTCCACATCCACCGCAAGGGGTTGAAGGGGGCGCAGCGCACCCGTGTCGAGGCGTGGTGCGAGGAATTGGGGATCCCCGTCTGGTCCAGCGGCGGTGCCACATGATGCGCACAGGTGCAGCAGCGCGTAGAAGTGTGGCCTTGGCTTGGACGGGCCACGGATGGCTGCGACCCGCAACGCCCGAGTGGCACTTGCCTTAGCAGCGCTCTACGTCATCTGGGGGACGACGTATTACGTGATCCGGCAGGCCGTGCTTGCCATGCCGCCGCTCACCATGGCGGCCATCCGCTACATCATCCCGGGCCTGGCGCTCTACGCCTGGACCCGTTTCCGAGGCGCCGCTGCGCCCACGAAGCCGGCGTGGCTGCGGGCAGCTGTTCTGGGCGGCCTCATGCTGGCCATCGGCAACGGCACGGTGTCCTACGCCGAGACCCGGATGCCGTCCGGCATCGCGGCACTCCTCGTCACGATGGTGCCGATGTGGACCGTCGGCCTCGACTGGTTCCTCGCCGGCGTCAGGCCGCGTCCCCTCGTCGTGGCCGGCCTGGCCCTCGGCCTGTGCGGTGTGGCGCTCCTCATGAGCCGCGACTCGGGCGGCTGGACCTGCGCCCCCGGCAGCCTCTGCTCCGACCCGTTCGACCTCCGGTTCATGCTCCTCATCATGTTCGGCTCGGGGTGCTGGGCGCTGGGCTCGCTGCGGTCGCGAAAGGGGGACGCACCCAAGTCGTTCTGGCAGGACCTCGGCATGCAGATGCTGGCCGGCGGCGCCATCCTCGGGGTCGCGGGTGTCGTCCTCGGCGAGCCCGCCTCCTTCCATCCGCTGCAGGTGTCCTGGAAGGTCTGGGCGGGCGTCCTCTACCTCAGCCTCTTCGGCTCCGTGGTCGCCCTCGGGGCGTTCCTCTGGCTGCTGCGCACGACGAGTCCCGCCGTCGCGACGACGTACGCTTTCGTGAACCCGGCCGTGGCGGTCCTGCTTGCGGCGGCGTTGGGCGACCAGCCGCTCACCTGGTTCGTGGTGGGTGCCAGCGCTCTCATCGTTGCCGGTGTGGCACTCATCGTGGCGGGGAAGAAACGGGGCGCTGCGACGACGCCTCCCGCCGCACCGCTGCCCCCGGAATGACGTTCAGGCCCGCGGCCGGAAGTGGCCTGCCTCGTAGATGGGCGCGAATTGGATGCGGATCGGCGCCTCGGTGCAGATGGCGCAGTCGCCGCACTGGCACGCCTGGGCGCAGCACTCGCAGTCTTCCTGGAGGGCGGCACTTTCGGGGGCCATGCCTCTCCTTTGGGTGCCACGGAGGGATAGGGGTCGCCGACGAATCGTCCGGGCATGCACTCGCGTGCCTTCGTGTGGGAGACTTGGGAAACGAGGAAGCCTGGAAAGGCGGAAAAGTTTCCCCGGGGCTCGTGTGGGAGGCCTGGGATGGGAGGATGTGCGGGATGTGGAGGATGCCGTTTGGTTTCGTTTCGGGCCCGCCTCGCAAAAAAATCCGTTGATCCAGGCCTCCCGCGAGGTTCAGCCTGCTACTCGTCGCGAGCGTCACGGGGTTCCTGCAGTCCGACGACGGCGAGCACTCCGCGACCGAACCGTCTTGCCGATGAGTTTCCTGACTTCGGGCGGCCTGGGAGAGTAGTGAGACGGTGAGTGCAGTGGACCACGAAAATTCGTGATTCATGCCGCTCACTGAACTCATGTTCCTCGCAGGCCGCCATTTGAGGGCCAACGAGCCGCCGTCGGAACGAACGTGGCCCTTTCGCTAGCCAACAAGCAACGACGGCATCGCAAATCCCGCGCCATCCCAGATCCCAGG
>JBHEMF010000053.1:0-8630 GCA_046352665.1 Thermoplasmatota archaeon | reverse complement strand
ACCCTGGAGCGGGTCCTCACGCTCGTGGGGCTGAGCGTCGACCAACTGCCCGAGCGCACCGGGACGCTGCGCAAGAAGACCTGAACGGGCGATGGCGATGGACTGCCCGCGCTGCGGCAACCCGATGTCCGGCATGCGGGTCGCCTGCGGCAGGTGCGGGCACAGCGAGGTCACTTTCGCGCTCACGGCGCCAGTCATGTTGAGGGCCCGGCCCCCCCGCGCCCCACCGCTGCAGCCGCCGCGGACGGCCAAACCCCGGCGCAAGGGCGGCGGCGCAGCCGTTGCCATCGCCTTCCTCCTCCTCGCTGGCGGCCTCGGCACTTTGGGCTACGTCCTCCTCACCCAGCCAGGCGCCGACGGTTTCCTGAGCTTCTCGTCCCTCACCGCCTCCGACGCCGGGCGCGGGCCCACGGACTACCAGCCGCCGGTCGCCTCCGACGGCGTCTTCCACCGCGACTTCGAGTGGTCGTTCAAGGGCCGCACCTACACGTGGTCGATGAACCTCACGACGGCGAGCTACGACTACTTCCACGACATGCACCGCCCCGAGCGCCGCTACCAGGAGAAAGGGGTCTGGCACGTGCAGGCCGCGTACGACATCTACGTCTCGAGCCGCGACGACGACCCGTTCGTGAACGCGCTTGCCGCCACGCTCCTCAACGAGTCGCGCCGCGAGGGCTTCTCCGACGACGAGGCGCTCTCCTTCGCTTTGGCCTTCGTGCAGAGCCTGCAGTACACGAGCGACGCCGTCACGACGGGCTTCGACGAGTGGCCCCGCTTCCCCGTGGAGACCCTCGTGGACAATGGCGGCGACTGCGAGGACACCTCCATCCTGTACGCAAGCCTGGTGCAGGCGATGGGCTACGGTGTCATCCTCGTGAGCCCGCCGGGCCACATGGCCGTGGCCGTCGCCGCCGACCCGGGCTTCGGCGGCCTCAAGTACCACTACGGCACGCAGGACTACGCCTACGCCGAGACGACGGGCGACGGGTACGCCATCGGGGAGATCCCCAGCGAGTACGAGGGCAAGGAGGTCGCCGTCTATGACCTCACTCCCAAGCCGCTCTTCGCCCTGAAGCTCACGTTCGGCGACGTGACGCGCGACGGCTACCAGGAGATCTCCCTCAAGGCTACACAGACCGGCTCGGCGCCGGCGTACGGCGTGCAGCTCATGGCGGACGTCGGGACCACGGGTGTCACGTACGACACCGAGCACTGCGATGCCGGCGACGTCCAGCCCGGTGTGGTCGTGCAGTGCCGCCTGCGCCTCGACCTCAACAAGGTGCCGCGGGGCGCCCGGGTCACGATCCGCAACTTCGTGCAGGACCGCGATTACGTGTACGACGAGATGGACAGCACACCTTGGTGCCCGCGGCCGCCCTGCAGCGGTTAGGCCCGGCGCGACCGGCGTGACCGGCCCTTGCGTGACCGGCCCACTGGCGCCACCGTCTCATCGGCTGCAACGGCCGGCGCGGCACGTCGAAGGAACGGCAAACCCGTGCGCGAATTCGCGCCCAGTTCGTAGCCGGCCGGAAGCGCCGACGGCCGCCCGGACTTCGGCTCGCCCTTGGAGAAGAAGTAGAGCACGTGGCCGCCGCCCTTGGTCTGCGTCTCGCGGGCGTAGAGCGTGTACGCCTTGTGCCGGAACGGCGCATCGGCGGCCTTCACGGTCTTGACGGCCTTCGGGGCCGAGGCACGCTTGGCGTTGCGTCCTGAGGTACGCGGGACGCGCGGGGCCTTCCCACGTGCCTTCCTCGGTTCGACGTCGCGGACCGCGTCGGCGGCGTCCCACAGCGGCGGGAACGGGTGCAGCTGCTTCGGCTTGAATTCCGCCGGGACCGTGCCGCCGTCGCCGTCCGTGACGAGTCCCGCCTCGTCCACGTGGTACTTCGCGGCGCAGATGGAGCAGTACACGTCGTTCGGGATGTCGAGGTTGTAGAACTGCAGGTGCTCCCGGCAATTGCCGCACTGGAACGCCGTCTTCTGGCTCGGCACCTCGAGGAAGACGTGGTCCACGCCCGAGAAAAGGCCGCGCCGCACGAGGACGGCGCCCAGCCGCGTGTTGGCGAGGATGAGGTTGCGGCGGACGGCGTGTGCGTTCACGACGGGGTTCCCGGCGGGGAGGTTGGCGTCGAGGTGGGACATCGCCCAGGACGGTACAGAGGTCACGAGGGTCGCTCCAGTTGACCCACGCAATGGGCAGGCAGGATATACGGCCTTTGTCCGGCTCCAAACCTGCCCACTGAACCCACTGAACGCACTGAAAGGAGGTTGGGCGCTTACCGTGCTCACCGCTCAGGGAGTCGCCATGGGGTGCAGAGGGAACAGCTTCAGTGTTTTCAGTGTCTTCAGTGGGCTGCGGACGTCTTGAACAACTGAAAAAAAGCCGCCGCCGCGCCGCCGGCATGCCACCTTATGTGGCGCAGCAGCCTCGCCGGCCCGGCATGAGCAGCATCGTCTCCGTGCACGCCCGCGAGGTCCTGGATTCCCGAGGCAACCCCACCGTGGAGGCGGAGGTTCTCACGGAGGCCGGCGCCCTCGGCCGCGCGATTGTCCCCTCGGGTGCGAGCACGGGGACGCACGAAGCCGTCGAGCTCCGCGACGGCGGCGCCAGGTTCCTGGGCAAAGGCGTGACGAAGGCCGTCGGCAACGTGAACGGCGCCATCGCCAAGGCGGTCATCGGGCAGGACGTCTTCGACCAAGCCGGAATCGACGGACTCCTTGCCGAGACGGACGGCACCGCGAACAAGGCGAAGCTTGGCGCCAACGCGATCCTCGCCGTGAGCCTCGCCGCCGCGCGCGCCGCCGCCGACGAACTTGAGGTGCCGCTGCACCAATACCTGGGCGGCGTCGCGGGCCGCGTCCTGCCCGTGCCGATGCTCAACATCCTGAACGGCGGCGCGCACGCCGACAGCAACGTCCGCATCCAGGAGTTCATGGTGATCCCGGACGGCGCCGACTCCTTCGCCGAGGCCCTACGCATGGGCGCCGAGGTCTATCACAACCTGAAGAAGACCCTGAAGGACGCCGGCCTGAACACAGCCGTCGGCGACGAGGGCGGCTTCGCACCCAACCTCCCCAGCAACGCGGCGGCGCTTGAGCTCATCTCCAAGGCGGTCGGCAAGGCCGGCTACGACCTGGGCGAGGACTGCCTGCTCGGCCTCGACGTCGCGTCCTCGGAGCTCTACGACGCGAAGAAGCGGTCCTACGACTTCGGCCAGGACGGCGTCAAGTCCGTGGAGAAGACGATCGATTTCTACGAAGGGCTCACGGAGCGTTTCCCGATCGTCTCCATCGAGGACGGCATGGCCGAGGGCGACACGAAGGGCTGGCAGGCGCTCACCGAGCGGCTCGGCCGCCACATCCAGCTCGTGGGCGACGACAACTTCGTCACGAACCCCACCCGCCTCGCCGACGGCATCGCAAAGAACATCGCGAACTCGGTCCTCGTGAAGGTGAACCAGATCGGCACCCTCACCGAGACGCTCGAGGTCGTCCGCATGGCGCAGGAGGCGGGTTACGGCACGGTGGTGAGCCACCGCAGCGGCGAGACCGAGGACGCCACCATCGCCCACGTCGCCGTCGCCACGAACGCCGGCCAGATCAAGACCGGGGCGCCGGCACGCAGCGACCGCGTCGCCAAGTACAACGAGCTCCTGCGCATCGAGGAGCAGCTGGGCGAGCTCGCGGCGTGGCGTGGCCCCTCGACCTACGACCGCTTCCGCTGAGCGAACGCTGCGACCGCCAAGACCCCCAGACCCAAGGCTGGCGCCGGCGACGGTTTCCCGGTGGCAGCGGTCGGATGGTCCGCGTCGTGCTGCAGTTCGAAGCCGACGGTCGGCAGTTGCATGGAGGCGCCGTCGGCGCCGCGGACCGTGATGTCCACCTGGTACTCGCCTGCCACACCATGCAGGCGCGCCGCATCCCAATTCCAGAAGAGGAACGCCGGCGCCGTGCGCGTGGCAGCGATCCCCGGCAGCACGACCTGCGTCGTCGTGTTGCTGGCCGGGCCCGGACCGTGCACCTCCACGGCGCTCCCCGCCAAAGCGTAGGCACCCCACACGGGCAGCACCTCGGCGCGGACGTGCACGATGCCCGCTTGGCTCTCGGTCGCCACCACGGCGCCCGCCTGGAACGGCCGCTCCACCGCGATGTCGAGGCGGGGGCGGTGGCCTGGGGAGCCATGGAGGCGGACGAGCGGCGCCATGGCCGAGCCTCCCGTCGTGGCGCACAACGGGTTGTCGGCGCGGACATCGACGCGGACGTTGAAACCCGTCTCGCGCAACTGCCGCGCCGAGACCTGCAGGGGCACGGTGAAATTATAGACGTAGTGGCCAGCGACGACGTCGTAGGCCACGCCCTGCGTCTGCGGACCGGCCAGGATGGCCGGCGCGCTCTCGCCGCTAGCGATCTCCGTGCCGAGGTCGTAGCCCGCGGGTGCCGTGCCCAGGTCCTCGCCGTCGCGCACGGTGGCCCGCACGACGACGTTCGGGATCGGGATCGGCGCCGCGTCCGGGTCCGGGCCCGGTCCACCCACCTGTGCCGAGGTCTCGAGGTACCAGTGCAGCGTCATGTTGCCGGCGACGTCGGTGCCGTACGCCAGGCCACGCCACTCCCCGCGCGTGGATTGCGGCAGCACGAAATCGTCGGTGACACCGGCGTAGGCGATGCCGAAGACCGTGTGCGACTCCTGGCTTGGGGCACCGGCCGCCGCCAGGCAGGAGAATGTGGCCCCCGTCGGCCCGGCGCCGGCGCGGAACGTCACGTTGGCCGGCGGCTCCAGCACGTTCATGGGCACGCCGTCGAGGTTGGCCGAATCGGTGACGTGGAAGAAGAGCGCGCCGTGGGCGGGCGCCGCGAACGCGGTCACGGCCACGACGGCGGCGAGAGCGGACCAAGGAAGGCGCACGAGGGGCGACCTCGGTGGCCCGTGAAGGCCTTTTTCCCTCCTGGACCGCACTTTTTCCCTCTCCGTAAAGCCCCTTAAGGGGTGGGTCGTGGGCCGCACATGGCTGGCATGACGCTGCCGCAGAAGATCCTCGCCCTTAAGTCCGGCAAGCGCGCCGTGACCGTGGGCGAGGTCGTGGACTGCAAGGTGGACGTCGCGATGGCCCACGAAGCGCTCGCCCAACTCGTGAAGCCGTTCAAGGAGATGGGCGCCACCAAGGTCTGGGACCCGAACCGCGTCGTCGTCCCCATCGACCACTGGGTGCCGGCCTCCAGCGAGTCGTCGGCGAAGATGCACGCCAGCATCCGCAAATTCTGCGAAGAGTACAACCTGCCGCACCTCTACGACATCGGCCGGCAAGGCATCTGCCACCAGATCCTCGCCGAGGAAGGGTTCTGCCTGCCCGGCGACCTCGTCGTCGGCACCGACTCGCACACCAACATGGCGGGCGCCCTCGGCTGCTTCGCCTCCGGCATCGGCCCCACCGAGATGGCAGCCGTCTTCGCAACGGGCGAGCTCTGGCTGCGCGTCCCCCCCACCATCAAGGTCGAGCTCACCGGCGAACTCGCCGAACCGGTGGCGTCGAAGGACGTCGTCCTCAGCCTCATCGGCAAGATGGGCGACGACGGTGCGCGGTACCAAGCCGTCGAGTTCGGCGGCCCCGCCGTCGAGGCGCTCCCCATGTACCAGCGCTTCACACTCACCAACATGACGACGGAGATGGGTGCCAAGGCCGGTGTCATCGCCTGCGACGACGCAACGCTCGACTACCTCGACGCCACCCCGATGGCGTCGCACCGCCGCGGCGAGATCCGCGAACACGCGGCCCTGCGCGCCGACAAGGACGCCCAGTACGCGAAGACGTACACGATCGACTGCAGCACGCTCGAACCCGTCGTCGCCATGCCGCAGAGCCCGGAGAACGTGAAGACGGTCCGCGAGGCGGCGCCATCGGTGCCGAAGGTGGACCAGGTCTTCATCGGCTCCTGCACGAACGCCCGCTACGAGGACCTGGAGACGGTCGCCGCCATCCTGAAGGGCGGCCACGTGAAGCGCGGCACGCGCCTCGTCGTCTTCCCGGCGTCCACGAGCATCTACAACCGCGCCCTCGACTCCGGTGTCCTCAAGACAATCGTCGAGGCCGGCGGCATCTTCAACCCGGCATCGTGCGGCGCCTGCTTCGGCGGCATGGGAGGAGTCCTCGCGGAGAAGGAAGTCTGCGTCAGCACGTCGAACCGGAACTACAAGGGAAGGATGGGGCACCCCGATTCGCTGAGCTACCTCGTGAGTCCGGCGACGGCGGCGGTGACCGCGCTGGAGGGGAAGTTGACCGATCCGCGCGATTACTTCAGCGAAGGCGAGTTGCGGAAGAAGGTCGTGGCCTAGGTGAAACCGCAGCGGAAATCTGCCAGGTCGGGCTGGGCAGCATTGGCGCTCGATGGTTTACGGCGCCGCACTCCTGCTGTGTTTTGCATGGGGCCAAGTGTCGTCGTTGTGCTGGCATGCTTTGCCTTGGCATTTTGGAGGCCATTGGCCGTCTGGGCACCTTCGTAATGATGGGCGCCGCGGCTTGGTATTGGTGGGCAATCGGGGAAGCCTACCAGAAATTCCCGATGGCCACCGGCCTAGACAAGCTCTTGCCTCCTTCAAGTCAATACCCGAACAGCCGCTCGTACTCGCCATGGTCGCCGACCCACTCGATGCTGACCAGTATCCCGAGCGTGGGATGTTGCTCGACGACGTACACCGCGCGAAATGCGAAGGGTAGGCCCTTGAGGACACGAAGTGGATGCAAGTCAACGAACCCGCGTGGCAGTTTGGGCGGCAGGAACATCGGTCCGAATGAGGTGTCTGCCTTGAGTTGCGGCGCCTTGGCGACGAGGCTGCGCCAGACCGCTTCGGCGCGCCCAAGGTCCTTCCGGTGGCGGTCGAAGAAATCCTCCTTGACACCGTCTTGCACCATGACGGAATCCGCGGGCGTGCGCTGCGGCGGGGGAGACATGGCCTACTTCAGCGGCACTGGACGGCTCTTGCGCGCGCGCGGGCCCTGCACGATCCACGTGATGCCGTCGGAGCCGACGGTGACGAGTTTCCGGCGAGCGAGCTCCATGACGCAGGTCTGCAGGACCTCGAAGCGCACGCGCTTGGCGGGCATGCGGCGCTCCAACTCGGCATATGAGACGGGTGCCTCTCGCTTGTCCCACGCCCGGCGCAGGATGCGTTCGACTGCATACAAGGTTTCGAGGGTGGGATTCGCCTTGGTGTGCGCCGGGGGCGGAGCCAACTCCATGGCACTTAGATGTGTAGTATCGCAGCATAAGCGTTGTGGACAGGCCTTGGCTCGCGCCAGCTTATCCGCCCCGCGCGCATCGCACGCCGTGCACGTCCTCGTCACCGGTGCGACCGGCACGGCCGGCGCCGCGGCCGTCCGCCGGGCCGCCGCCGATTCCCGCGTCACCCACGTGACCGCCTTGGCACCCCGGCCGCTCTCCGTCACGGACCCGAAACTCACCGTCGTCGAGGTGACGGACTTCCTCGACTACCGGCCCATCGCGGCGCTGCTTGCCGGCCATGACGCCGCTCTGTGGTGCCTGGGCACGTCGCAGAACCGCGTCGGCAGGGAGGAGCTGCACCGCATCACGGTGGAGTACGCCGTGGCCGGCGCGAAGGCGCTCATGGCTGCGAACCCACGGATCCGCTTCTGCCACCTCTCCGGCGCGGGCGCCGACCCGACCGGCAGCAGCCGCATCGGCTTCGCGCAGGAGAAAGGCATGGCCGAGAACGCGCTCGATGCGCTGGGCTTGGCCGGGCTCTGGCACTTCCGGCCGGGCTACATCCATCCGCCGGCACTCGTCGCCCGCCCGCTCCTGCAGGACCGCGTCATGTGGCGGCTTGCCCCGCTCGTGCGCCGTGTGGCACCGCGCTCGATGGTGGACGCCGACGTCCTCGGCCAGGCGATGCTCGACGTCGCGGCGGACCGACACCCGAAACATGTCCTCGACAACAGCGACATCCTGGCCATCAGCGCTGCTTAGCGCGCCGCTTGGGAGCCGGGGCCACGCGCTGCCGTTTCGGCGCCTCGGGACGCTTCCCACGCTTCGGTTTCGCCTTCGCAGCCACAAGTGGCGAACGCGGCCCGTATTTCTTGTCGGCCATCTCCTCGGCGGCCTCGCGGCTCTTGCCGCCCAGCATGGCGCGGTGGATGGCAAGGGCGCGGCGGAGGGCGGGGTTCTTGTCGATGTTGGGGAACCTTTCTGCCATGGCCTCGGCCTTGGTCGGGCGCGGCGGCCGCTCTCTGGACGGGATTGCCTCCTTCTTCCGGCCTTTCGGCATGGCGCTTGACCTTTCGGGCCTGCCGGGCTTAACCCTTGCCGAGAGGGCCTGGAACGTCACCACCCCCATCCGGACCTGTCCTTCTGGGGTTGCGGTGGGACCTGCGGCAGGAAATGGACGGAGGCGGGGCCAGCGCGGGCAGGGGACGCTCGTCACGTGCAGTTTGCCGCGCGTGGCGAAGGTCCCCGTGCCATGGCACGTTACGCAGTGGGGGTGCGGCCTCGGTGCTGCCAGGATATTGCTCCCGAGCATGGCTTGGGACATGCCGGCAACCCTCCAAGAGGCGGAGGAACGCAGCGTCCGGGCGCGCAACAACGCGCAGCCATATGGCAGGAGGCCATTGGCCAGC
>JBHEMF010000052.1:0-8708 GCA_046352665.1 Thermoplasmatota archaeon | reverse complement strand
TCCTGCGCCAGGTGGACCTGGAGCCCTTCGAGGCGGACCACCGCGCGTTCGTGATTCGCAAAGGGGCCGCATAGCATGGCGGAGCGCAGGAACCACGAACTTCACGAATTGCACGAATCGTTTCGTGGAATTCGTGAAATTCGTGGTTGCGCCATCGGGTGGCTGCCATGGACCTGAAAGGCAAGAACATCCTCGTGACGGGCGGCGCCGGCTTCATCGGCTCCCACGCAGTCGATCGCCTCGTTGCCGAAGGCGCCAAGGTCACCGTCGTGGACGACCTCTCCGGCGGCAACGAGGCGTTCCTCGCCGCCGCGCGCAACTCCATCACGTTCGTCCGGGCCGACTGCGGCGACGCGGCCGTCCTGGACCGCCTGCTGCCAGGCATGGACTCCGTCTGGCACCTCGCCGCCAACCCGGACGTCCGGACCGGCGAGTCCGACCCGGCGGGCCACTACCACGGCAACGTCGAGCTCACGTTCCGCGGCCTGGAAGGCATGCGCCGGCACGGTGTGGGGCACCTCGCCTTCACGAGCACCAGCACCGTGTATGGCACCGCCAGCGTGATCCCGACACCGGAGGACTACGGCCCGCTCCTGCCCATCTCCATCTACGGCGCCTGCAAGCTTGCCGGCGAGGCCCTCATCTCGGCGTACGGCGCCACGTTCGGCATCGACGCCCTCCTGTTCCGCTTCGCGAACGTCGTGGGCCCGCGCTCGACGCACGGTGTGGTCTTCGACTTCGTGCGCAAGCTCCGCCGCGACCCAGCACGGCTCGAGATCCTCGGCGACGGCCGCCAGACGAAGTCCTACGTCTCCGTCGCCGACACCGTGGACGCCATGGTCCATGCCGCAAGGCATGCGCCGCATGGCGTGCACCCGTACAACATCGGCAGCAAGGACGCGATCCCTGTCGTGCAGTTGGCCGACACCGTCGCCAACGTGATGGGTGTCCGGCCGAAGCACCGTTTCGCGGGCGGCACGGCCGACGGCGCCGGCTGGAAGGGCGACGTGAAGGCGATGCGCCTCGCCCTCGGCCGATTGGCGAAGCTGGGGCCGGGATGGGCGCCACGGCACTCGTCGGAGGATGCCGTGCGTATCGCGGCCGAGGCGGTGGCGCAAGCACGGTAACCCGACCACTAACTGAAGCCCTACATTTGCCGCAGGATTTCCGACTTGCGCGAGTCATAGTCCTGTTGAGTGATTAGGCCGCCGCGCTGGAGTTCGGCTAGTTTCTGAAGCCGTGGGGCGGCATCGCGCTCATCAGCCGCCGGGAGCGGGGCATGAATTGAGTCCTTGGCCTTGAGGACTTTCCGGCCGAAGTCGTTGATGCGATCCTGTTTTGTCTTCCAGAGGCGGATGTGTTGCTCCTTGCCAGGTACGCCAACCTCCAACATCTTGTGGAAAAGGAGGGAACCGCAAACGACTGCCAGGCCGATGGGCAGCAAACTGAGCGCAACGAGTCCCAATCCGCGGCCCGGATCGCTGGACACCATCGAAATGCCCCCGACGGCAATCCAAACCCCGACCAATGCAAACCAGACGAGGCCAATCCATGCGAGCCAGTTGGGTTTGCGCTCGTAGTCAACGGACTGTACATTCCGCAGGTCAAACGTCCGCTGCTTTTTTGGTCCCAAAAATTCTTGTGTCCGGACGTGTACTCGTCGGTCGGTCAGGACGAGTTCCGCCCTGGACCCGCCGAATAACGACTTCGCGTTGAGTTCGTCGATGCGGTTCTCGTTTGCGTCTAGAACGATTCCATCGGCGACCATGCAGTACCTAACCCCTCGAGGACGACCAGGTTTCTATGGGTTTCGACCCAGTTCCGGGGGACGCCGTATTCAATGGTCGGCCAGGCAATCCTAGACTTAGGTACCTTTATGCTTGATGATTCCGGTGTAGGAACATGGCAGTTCGCAAGGGTGGGCATCTTGGCGGAGCAATGAAGAACCGAGTCCAGTTCGAGCGCGCAGACGGAAAGCACGTCAAGGTGGACACCAAGAAGGGAAAGGTCATCGGCACCAAGACCACGCCGTGGAAGGCAGTCGCCAAGGACCGACGCGCCGGCCGACCAAGCAAGTAGTGGCGCTTCCGGGCTTTTCTCGGGCCCATATTTCGGCAGAGGTTACTTCGAGCGAGCAATACGTGAAACACGAAAAACACGGGAGCGCTAGCTTGCCCCAGGCACGCTTCTCCCGAACCGGCCGATCGCCGGCCTTGGCGATGCGGGGCAGCCGCGCCTCCGTGCCGCGCTAAGAGGGTTCGACCCGCGCAAGCTAAGCATTGCCTTAGGCCGACTACAACATCCCGAAGCTCAATCCCAGGACGTGCCCTCGTCGGGCGCGTAGTAGTACTCGCCCGCAGCCCGTTGTTCGCGGTCGAGTCGGCTGCCGGCCTTGTTGATGCGGGGCCTGCGCGTCTCGTTGTCGCGGCGGAACGTCACACCGACGTCACGCAGGAACCGGTTCATGCCGTCCCGCAGCGGGTAGGGGCCGCCGGCCTCGCCGTGGACGCCTGGCTTGCCGCCGAAGACCATCATGGAGTCGGAGACGAGGTCGAGGAAATAGACGTCGTGGTCCACGATGAGGGCACTGCGGCCCTTCTTCTCCATGACACGGCGGATGGTCTTCGCGGCGTTGATGCGCTGGTTCACGTCGAGGTACGCCGACGGCTCGTCGAGGAGGTAGATGTCGGCGTCGCGGTGCAGGGCGAGGCTCACGGCGACGCGCTGCAGCTCGCCGCCGGAGAGTGCCGACACCTGCTTGTCGAGGAGCGGCTTCAGCGTCATCGGGCGGGCGATCTCGGCCTGGGCGAAGCCGGCGGTGAGGAGCTCCGGCGCCTGCGACAGGAACAGTTCCTGCACCGAGCCCTCGTAGTCGGCCTTCACGTACTGCGGCTTGTACGACACCTTGACGTCGGGCAGCTTCACGTCGCCGTCGGGCGGCAGGACTTGCGCCAGCATCTTCACGAACGTCGTCTTGCCGGTGGCGTTGGGGCCCACGACGCCCACGACCTCGCCGTGGTGGATGGTGCCCGGCTGGGCGTCGAGCCGGAAGGTGCCGAGGTCCTTGGAGAGGGCGGGGAAGTCGAGGAGGTCGATGAGTTCCGACTTGGGCTTCGGCGGGTGCGCCTCGAAGCGGATGGGGTCTTCGCGGACACGGATGTTCTCCTCGTGCAGGAATCCCTCGAGGTACGTGTTGATGCCGTGGCGGACGCTGCGCGGCGCCGTGATGACCCCGTAGGCGCCCTCCTCGCCGTACACGAGGTGGACCTGGTCGGTGAGGAAGTCGAGGATTGCGAGGTCGTGCTCGATGACGAGGACGCGCTTCTTCTCGGCCAGGTCCTGGATGACCTGGGCCACTCGCAGCCTCTCGTGGATGTCGAGGTAGGAGCTGGGCTCGTCGAAGAAATAGACGTCGGCGTCCTTGAGGAGCGTGGCGCCGATCGCGATGCGCTGCAGCTCGCCGCCGGAGACCTGGTCCATGGCGCGGTCGAGGACACCGTCGATGTTGAGGCGGGGCACGACGAGGTCCCAGCGCCCGTCCGTGTCCGCCTTCTTCAAGAGGTCGCGGACCCGGCCCTTGAACGCCTTGGGCAACTGGTCCACGTACTGCGGCTTGCGGGCCGTGCGGACACCCTTGTCCACGACGGACTTCAGGTAGTCGCCGAGCTCGGTGCCCTTGTACTTCGCCAGGATCGGGTCCCATTCCGCCGGCTTCTCCCACGCGCCCAGGTTCGGGATCTCCTCGCCGGAGAGGATGCGGATCGCGGAGGTCTTGCCCATGCCGTTTGGGCCGAGGATACCCGTCGCAGCACCCAGGCGCGGCGCTGGAAGGCGGAACAGGCGGAAGCCGTTCTTGCCGTACTGGTGCACGAGGTCCGTCTCCAGGGCCTCGGGGAGCCCGATGATGCGGATGGCGTCGAACGGGCACTTGTTCACACAGATGCCGCACCCGATGCAGAGCTCCTCCGAGATGACGGGCTTGCCCAGCGCCGGGTCCATCTTGATCGTGTCAATGACCCCGGCGCGCACGGGCGGGCAGAAGCGGATGCATTCCTGCTGGCACTTGCGCGGCTGGCAGCGGTCTTGCAGCAGGACGGCGATCCTCATGGCCCGTTGCTTTCGCCCAGTGCCCCCCTGATAAGAAGGGTTTGCAACCGGCCTGCTTGCCTGCCTGCCACGGCTCCGGAACGTCGGCAAAACCGCGATGGGGGCAGGATACCGGCGGCTTGCCGGCATGCCCGCACAGCCGCCGTCATGGCCCGGCGCGGCCGAGAACTCTCCAAGGTTTGCGACTCGCTCCACAACCTCTATAGGGTCGCGACGAAGACTCCAACACTGTCGGACCAGAGAGAACCCCACCACCATGAGCCGCCCCACGCCTCCCCGGACCTTCCATGAACGCATGACGCACGAGCCGCCCTCGGCGCTGGCGAAGCTCATCGAGTGCGCCTGGTTCTGGGGCCACCACGGCCCCTGGCGCCGCGTCCGCCGCAAATCCGCCGTGCCCGTGGCCGTGCAGGCGCGCAACTCCCTTGCCCCCGCCCGCCCTGGCGCCCTCCGCGTCACCTGGGTCGGCCACGCCACCACCGTCGTCCAGATCGGCGGCAAGACCCTCGTGCTCGACCCTGTCTGGTCGGAGGCGCTGCCCGGTGGCATCCGCCGCATGACGCCGCCTGGGGTCGCCTGGGCCGGCATGCCCGCAATCGACGGCGTCCTCGTGAGCCACAACCACTACGACCACCTCGACCTGCCGAGCCTGCGCCGGCTCCCTCCGGCCACACCCATCTTCGTCCCGCACGGTGTAGGCGCCTGGCTGCGCAGCAAGGGCTTCGCCAACGTCACCGAGCTCGACTGGCACCAGGCCGTCCCCCTCGGCGAGCTCACCATCACCCTCGTCCCCGCCCACCACTGGAGCCGCCGCGGCTGGCGCGACGCCAACCGGACACTGTGGGGCGGCTGGATCGTGAAGGGCCCCGACGGCCGCCAGGCCTACTTCGCCGGCGACACCGGCTACGGCCACTTCTTCCGCGAGATCGGCGAACGCCACCCCGGCATCGACGTCGCCATCCTCCCCATCGGCGCCTACGCCCCCAAGCGGTACAACGGCGGCGCCCACATGGACCCCGAACAGGCAGTACGGGCATTCAAGGAACTTGGCGCGCGCGTCATGGTCCCCGTCCACTGGGGCACGTTCCGCCTCAGCCCCGAGCCCGTGGCCGAACCCATGCAGTGGCTCCAAGAGGCGTGGACCGCAAGCGGCTTGGAGCGCAGCCGGCTGTGGGACCTCGCCATCGGCGGCTCCCGCGCCCTCGATGAACCGGCCCCCGAGCCTCACGTTCCGATCCCGGCTGCACCGCCCGCCACCATGATGGAGACGCTCGCCTCCCTCGTGCCCGGACCGCCGATGTCCGCGACGCCACAACCGACGGCATCGACCAGGGCATAGCGACCGTATTCTAATCCCGCGCCGCGTCGGCCGCCGCGTGAAGGGAAGGTTCGACGCCCGCCTCACCTCGCCCCTGCCGGGCCCGCGCGACATGTGGCGCATCCTGCGCGAAGGCGGTTTCCGGCCAAAGGACGCCCAGGCGGACGCGCCGCGCGTGCCCCGCCAGACCGCGCCACTCCCCGCCCTCCAACCGACCCAAGCGTCGCTTACGTGGATCGGCCACGCCACCTTCGTCGTGCGCATGGCCGGCCGCACCATCCTCACGGACCCCGTCTGGTCCGACCGGCTTCCCGGCCGCATCCCGCGCCTGGTACCGCCCGGCATGGCCTGGGCCGACCTGCCGACGATCGACGCCGTCGTCGTGAGCCACAACCACTACGACCACCAGGACGCCGGCACCCTGAAGCGACTGCCCCGAGCCACACCCGTCTTCGTCGGCCTCGGCGGCGGCCACTGGTTCCGGCGCCGCGGCTTCACGGACGTCACGGAACTCGACTGGTGGCAGGACGCCACGCGGGATGGCGTCACCTACTCGTTCGTGCCGTCGCACCATTGGAGCCGGCGCGGCCTCTTCGACCAGAACCGCACACTGTGGGGCGGCTGGGTCATGACCGGCGGCGGCCACAAGGCCTACTTCGCCGGCGACACAGGCTACGGAAAATGGTTCCGCGAGATCGGCGAACACCACCCCGGCATCGAAACGGCCATGCTCCCCATCGGCGCCTACGACCCGTCCTGGTTCATGCGCCCCGTGCACATGGACCCCGACGAAGCCGTCCAGGCCCTCCGCGACATGGGCGCAAAGAGCCTCGCCACCATGCATTGGGGAACGTTCCCGCTCACCCGCGAACCCATCCTGCAGCCGTTGGAGCGTGTCCGCGCGGCATGGGAGAAGTCCGGCCGTCAGCGCGCCGACCTGTGGGACCTGGCCGTGGGCGAGACGAAGGTGTGGGGATAGGTCGCGGTTTGCAGGGTGGCCTGTACTGCAGGACGGTACACCGTGGACCGCCATGGTTCACCGCGGCATACCGTGGATTACCATGGTTCACCACAGTATGCCACAGTATCCGACACTCCCCCATGGGCGCCTCTTTTTCCGCTGGCAAACTCTCAAGGGCCCGTTGACGGGGTTGCCGAACCTACCGATGCTGGGCACGACGCCTTCCGGGCGGCAGCGGTTGCCCGAGTGGTTCAAGGTGCGGCCGCCTGCTGGCGAGCAGTACGCGGCCATCAAGCAGGCGCTGCGCGAGCGGGGCCTAAGCACCGTCTGCGAGGAGGCGCGCTGCCCGAACCTTGCCGAGTGCTGGTCGGGGGGGAGATCGGGCCGCGGTACTGCGACCCTCATGGTGATGGGCGGCACCTGCACGCGCGGCTGCCGGTTCTGCTCGGTCCCCGCCGGCCGCCCGGGCGCCCTCGACCCGGAGGAGCCGCGCAAGGCGTCGGAGACGATTGGCGTCATGGGTGTCGGTTACGTCGTGGTGACGAGTGTGGACCGCGACGACCTCGCCGACGGTGGCGGTGCCCACTTCGCCGAGGTCATCCGGCGCTGCAAGGCCGACCATCCGGGCCTTCTCGTCGAGGTCCTCACACCCGATTTCCACGGCGACGAGGCGGCCCTCGCGGCCATCGTGGCGGCCCGGCCGGACGTCGTCGCGCACAACGTCGAGACCGTGCGCCGCCTCAGCCCGACGGTGCGCGACCGCCGCGCCGGCTACGACCAGACCCTCGCCGTCCTGCGCGCCTACAAACGTTTGGGTGCCCGGTTCACGAAGACGAGCATCATGGTCGGCCTGGGTGAGACGCCGGCAGAAGTCGAGGAGTGCCTGCGCGACCTGCGCGCCGCCGGCGTCGATATCGTCACCTTCGGGCAGTACCTGCGGCCGACGCAGGAACCGCGTCATCTCGCCGTAACCGAGTTTGTGCACCCCGACCAGTTTGCAGCGTATCAGAAAATGGCAGAAGAAATGGGATTCCTGTACGTGGCGAGCGGGCCGCTCGTGCGGTCGAGCTACAAGGCGGGCGAGCTGTTCATGGAAGGGATGATCCGAGGCGCGAACTCCCATGTGGGTTGAGCCTGGTCGCGCATGGGCGGCCGACACGCAGAAAGTCGAAGGCCACGAGTTCATGCTGGTACTGCGTATTTTTTGGTGGGGCCGCTCTCGCTGGGAGCTCTATTGCGATCGACGATTTGTCGCGCAAGCGAGATTGTTCTGGCATCCAAAGGTCGTTGAGATTGGAAGCCAGGCGTACCAAGTCGTATTCCGACGTCGGCTTGCCCCCTTGCGAAGAAGAATCGTAGTCTCCGCCGTGCGGCCCGACCCGACGAGTCAAGCGTGGCTGCGAAGGGCCAGGGTCAGTACGGTACGACCTTGAGCCCCGGAACGCGCTCGAAGTCCTTGCGGTTGCGCGTGACCACCGCTAGCCCTTCCACGAGGGCCATGCCGGCAATCTGCGCGTCCACGGCGTCCAGCATCTCGCCACGGCGGACAAGCTCGCCCGAGAGCCGGCCCGCGCGTTGGGCATGCCGTGACTCGAAAGCCAGGACCGGATAGCTCTCTGCCAACTCCTCGACCATGCGCTGCTGCTCGAGGCTCCGGTCCGCCCGTTCGACCCCCTCCCAAAGCTCGAAGAGCGCGATGGACGGGATGGCCATGAAGGCCCCCTGCGACTGGAGATCGCGCATGAAGGCCGAGGCCGCTCGTTCGCCCCGCAGGGCGTCGATCAGCAGGCACGTGTCGGCGATCACAGGCCGAGTTCCTTGCGGCGGCGCGTCATGCGGTCCTTGCGGTTCTGCTCGACAGCATTGGCGATGGCGTCAGCGCTCTCTTTCGGCAACGCACCCACCCAATCGGTCCACGGGCGCCGCGGCATGAGCCGCCGCAGGACGTCGTTGAAGGATTCGTCGGGCCGCTTCAGCCGCCCCAGAAGAAGATAGACGTCGTCGGCGATGGAGATTGTCTTGGACACAGGGTCTGTGTATGTTGACTCAACGCATATAAGGAATACGCACGTGGCCCTGCCCGTGGCCGCCACCGACCTCCTCCCCTACTTCCAGCTCGCCTCCGCCTCGGGCATCGTGGTAGGCGCCCTCTTCGCGGGTCACCAGCTGTGGCGCAGCGAGCAGCAGCGCAAGGCCGCGGCCGCCCTCTCCACCGTGACGTCGTTCAACACGACGGAGTTCCGCAACGCCTTCGCCAAGGTCTATACGCTGCCGCTTGGCGCCGACGCCCAGATGGTCCGCGACGCCGGCCGTGACATGGAG